>RGUL01000058.1 GCA_010027845.1 Gammaproteobacteria bacterium | reverse complement strand
AGATCAGTGCCACAACCACGGCCAACAGCGTGTGTACCTCGGCTTTGCGACCGGCACCAGAGACACCGGATTTGCAATCGGCGATCAGCGCGCCCTCATTCACCAGAGGCTTGCCTTGCGTGAGCAGTGGCGCAAAACCCAGCTGCATCGAGGTGGGATAACAGCCGGGCAGACCAATCACGCGCGCTTTGCGAATCGCTTCACGGAAGCAGGCCTTCGCGGCGATTTCGAACGTGAGCGCGTTCGAGTCGACGTCGTGGTAACTGCCGTCGAACAGCGTCGCACGGAAGTCGACGGTCGGGAATTTGGCGAGCACGCCTTCTTCCTTCTGCATGCGCAGGCCTTTTTCGACCGACGGCACGTATTCGCGCGGCACCGAACCGCCGACGGTCGCGTCGACGAACTCGAAACCCGCGCCGCGCTCGAGCGGCTCGAACTTGATCCACACGTCAGCGAACTGGCCCGCGCCACCGGTCTGCTTCTTGTGCACGTAGTGTTCTTCGATCGGCTTGGTGAACGCTTCGCGATATGCGACTTGCGGCTCACCCATCACGCCTTCGACGTTGAACTCGGTGCGCATGCGATCGAGCGTGACGTCGAGGTGCAACTCGCCCATGCCGCGCAGAATCGTCTGGCCCGTTTCGCGATCGGTTTCGAGGCGCAGTGAAGGATCGGCGCGCACCATCTTGCCGAGTGCGGCGCTGAACTTCTCGAGATCGCCCTTCGCCTTCGGCTGCACGGAGACGCTGATGACGGGGTCCGGGAAGCGCATGCGCTCGAGCACAACTTGTTTATCGGTGTCGCACAGCGTGTCGCCGGTGTCGGTCTCGGCCAAAGAAACCAGTGCGATGATGTCACCGGCGCGCGCTTCTTCGATGGCGTTGGCTTCTTTGGCGAACATTTCGACCATGCGGCCGATCTTCTCGCGCTTGCCGCGCGTGGAGTTGGTCACCGACATGCCTTTGGTGAGCACGCCCGAGTAGACGCGCACGAAGGTGAGCGCGCCGTAGGCATCGTTGATCACCTTGAACGCGAGCGCGGCGAACGGTTCGTCGTCCGAGCACAGACGCTCACCGATCGGATTGCCATCCGCATCGACCGTATTGATCGCGGCGACGTCGGTCGGGGCGGGCAAGTAGTCGACGACGGCGTCGAGCACTTGCGTCACACCCTTGTTTTTATAGGACGAGCCGCACAACACGGGCGTGAACGCACCGGTGATCGTGCCTTTGCGCAGGCAGGCAACCAAAGTTTCTGCGGAAGGATCTTTCTCTTCGAGGAGATAGGCTTCCATCGCCGCATCGTCCATCTCGAGACAGGTGTCGACGAGTTCTTTGCGGTAATCCGGGATCTTCGCGAGCAGCTGCTTGTCGGTGGGCACGGTGATGCCGAGTTTGTCGGCGATGTCCGGGGTGATGTCGAGTTCCGCAGGCTTGGCGTCGCGGTCGTCCGAGTCCCACACCAACGCCTTCATGAGCACGAGATCGATCATGCCTTTGAAGTTATCTTCGGAGCCGATCGGCAGTTGAACAGGCAGCGGACGCGCGCCGAGACGCTTTTTGATCATGTCGACGCAGCGCGTGAACGATGCGCCGCTACGGTCCATTTTGTTGACGTAGCAAATGCGCGGCACGCCGTAGTTGTCGGCGAGACGCCAGTTGGTTTCGGACTGCGGTTCGACACCCGCGACGCCGTCGAATACGACGACCGCGCCGTCGAGCACGCGTAGCGAGCGGTTCACTTCGATGGTGAAGTCGACGTGCCCCGGGGTGTCGATGACGTTGATCTTCTTCTTACGCCAGAAGGTCGAGACCGCGGCGCTCTGGATGGTGATGCCGCGCTTCTGTTCTTGCTCGAGGTAGTCGGTGGTGGTCGACGACTTCAAGTCCTTGGTGTCGTGCACGTCGACGATCGTGTGTTTACGACCGGTGTAATACAGGATGCGCTCGGTCGTCGTGGTCTTGCCGGCGTCGACGTGGGCGATGATGCCGATGTTGCGGATGTCGGCGAGCGGGGTGGTACGGGGCATGGCGAATCCAAGGGCTGTAGGGGTAACTTCCCATTATACTGGGCGACCACGCATTTTTTGCAGTCCCCCCTGCTGTTACGGAGGTGTCCGCATGGTTCTGCGTCCTTATTTCGCGCCGCTGGCGCTTGTGGCCGGCCTGTCGCTCGCGGCTTGCGCCACTTCGTCGCCCCCGAAAGCTGCCGACGCCGGCGCCGAGGGCTCGGCCGGTGCGGCGGCGGCCGTCGAGCAGGCGAAGGTCCTGCAAATCACCGATATCCCGTTGCCGCGGGATGCCAAGGTCAACGGCGATGCCTCGCTCGTGATCGGCACCAACGATCGTTGGCTCGGGCGGGTGGTGCTCAAGACCGGCATGACGTCGGTCGAGGCGTATAACCACTTCTTTCTCGGTATGCCGCGTGCGGGCTGGACGTTATTGAGCGCGGTGCAGGGCAAAGTCAGCATTCTGACGTACACCAGCGGCGAGCGGATCGCGACCGTGCAGGTTGAGGGCGGCGCGATGGGTGGCGGTGCGACGGCGACGATCGTCGTGTCACCGCGGCAAAGCGAGTCGCGACTCAGCGAATCACGCCCGAGTCGTTAATGTTTTCTGCGCCGCCGGCGCAGTTGCTGACTCAAATGTTCGACGGTCGCGGCGACGAGTTCGCGGTCGCGGTCGTCCAAGCCGTCGAGCGCCGCGGTTAAACGCGACTGATCGAGTTCGATCGCGGGCAATAGAGGCGCGTCGCCGATCAAATCGGCAATCGGTATGCGTAGCGCGCCGGCCATACGCTCCAGCATTTTCAAAGACGGCAGATGGCGTGCGCGCTCGAACCGCGACAAGGTCTCGGTCGCGACCCCTAGGCGCTCGGCCAGGTCGGCCTGGGTCAGGAAAAGTTCTTTGCGGCGCTTGAGCAGATTGCGTGCAAATCTGTGCGCCAAAGATTGATTGCCGCGACGCGAGTTGCGCACGATTCGATCCGGAATCCATTTTTGTTATTCGATGACAGAATTGTCGCTCATGGCTGCCCCGACGATCAGAACGTAATATGTCGAACTCAATGCAGACAAAATTTGTCGGGTTTTCGTTGCGCAAAAGATTCCTAGGGCGTATGGTGGCCCCATGAACGAATCGGTCGATCATCCGAAAGCAGTTGCGGTCGTGCTCGCTACACGGGTCTCCGCGGGTTCGCCCAAGCGTCTCGAGTGTTTGTGTTTAGCGCCCGGGCAGCGTCGCCAATACCGCCTCTACAGCACGGCCAACGTCGACCTCGTCGAAGACTACGGCCCGGAAGATCTCGATCCCGTCGAGTTCGACATCGCGAGCGACATCGCCGTGTCGACGTTCTTGATCGAGTCGTTTTGGCGTGTGCACGTGTCGCCGCTCGAACTCGAGCGGCAACTGCATCGCATCGAACCGCTCGTCCGTTCATCCGCGAACTGATATCCCGACACCGCGGGCGGCCTATTGCAGGCGCACGAGTTTGCCGGGGCGCGCCGCCGTCACCGCTCCTTCGCGTGCGACGGCGACGCCTGCGACCCAAGTACCGACATAGCCGCGTGCTTTTTGCAGCAGGCGCTTGCCGTTCGCCGGGAAATCGTTGACCAACTCGACGCGGCCAGGTGACAACTGCGCGGGGTCGACGAGGTTCAGATCGGCGCGCAGCCCGACGTTGATCATGCCGCGATCGTGTAGGCCGAGGTGCTGCGCGTTGCGACGAGTGAGCATTTCGACGCCGCGCTCAATCGGCAATCGACCGGACGCGCGATCGCGGCACCAATGCGATAATAGGAAGGTCGTCGCGCTGGCGTCGCAAATCGTGCCGACGTGCGCGCCCGCGTCCGACAAGCCGAACAGCGCGAGCGGATGCGCGAGCATTTCACCGACCACGTCTAGCGAGCCGTCGTTGTAATTGAAGATCGGAAAGTGCACGAGATTGCCGCCGTCGTCGGCAGCGAGAAAATCGTAGAGCGCTTCGAGGGCCGTGCAGCCGCGCGCCCGCGCACGTGCGAAGAAACTGTCGGCCAGCATCGGTTCGTAATCGGGATCGTTACCGAGCGGGAACATCCGTGCGCTGATGCGTTCGATGTTGGCTAGCATCAAGTCGACCAGCGGCGGGATCGCCGTGCCGTCGCCCGACAAGCGCCCGGACCGCTCGCTCAAAATACGTGCTTTGCGCGCCGGATCGCGCAGGCGCGCCGCCCGCTCGGCGCGCGGCAACGCGGCGATCTCGACGTAGCCCGGAAATCCCATGAACGGATGGAAGGTCGTGTCGAGCCCTAAGATCACGCCGATCGCGCGCGAAGCGGCTTGCAAGCGCAGGGGCAGGCCACGCGCCGCCGCAGCTTCGGCACGCGCGCGAATTCTTTGCCATTGTTCGCCGCCGGGGTCGCGCTGCAGCCACGTCATCGACAGCGGGCGGCCGCTCGCCTCGGCGATCAGTTCGGCAAGATCGAACTCGGCATCGAAGCGATCGGCACCGCGCAGTACGTCGAAATCGCTGACGAGTTGCACGACGCCGCGATCAAGACCCCGAAATGCAGCGACGATTCCCGAGAGTTCCGCCGCATCGGCTTCGGAGGCGGGTGTTTCACGACCTTCGGCGGTGCGATGATTGTCCGAGCGGCCGGTCGAAAAACCCGCCGCACCAGCTTCCAAAGCTTCGCGCAACGATGCCTGCATCGCGGCGATGTCGGCGGGCGTTGCGGTTTCGTGTGCGAGCGCGCGATCACCCATCACCGCCATGCGCAGCGGATCGTGCGGCACTTGCAATAAAAAATCGAGGCTATGCGGCATGCGCTCGAGCGAGTTCATGTATTCGGGAAACGATTCCCAATCGAAGCGCACGCCTTCGGTGAGTGCCACGCCCGGGATGTCTTCGACGCCCTCCATCAAAGAAACCAAACCGTGCACGGCGCGTCGTCGATCACCCGGACGCAGTGGTGCGAACCCGACGCCGCAGTTGCCCATGACGACCGTCGTCACACCGTGGTGGATGCTGGGGCTGAAGGTCTCGTCCCAACTCGCTTGACCGTCGAAATGCGTGTGCAGGTCGACGAACCCGGGCGTCAACCAGGCGCCGTGCGCGGCGATACGCTCGCGCGCCGCCGCGCTGATGCGACCGATCTCGACGATCAGGCCCTCGCGTACACCGACGTCGGCGGTGTAGGGCGCGCGGCCCGTGCCGTCGACGATCGTCGCACCTTCAAAGACCGTGTCGTACATCGTGTCGTCTCCAAAGAAATGCGAGGCCGAGCCCGGTGACGATGTGCCAGATACCCCACAAACTCGCAATCACCACCATGCCGAGATCGCCACCGAACTGCAAGGCGATGATGCCGAGCGCCAATCCTGAATTTTGCATGCCCGCTTCGATGACGATGGCGCGTCGGGCCCGCGGCGGCAGACGGAATGCCCGCGCACAAAGATCACCGAGCGAGAGTCCGGCGCCGTTTTGGGCGATGACGATCGCGAGTAGGGGTAGCAAGCTCGAATCGAGCAGTGCTCGATCGCGATAAAGGCCGACGACGATGAAGGCGAACAACGCGACGAGGCTCGCCCGCGCGAGCGGTCGACGCAGCCGCGCAGCGAAGGCCGGCGCACGATGGGCGACTGCGATGCCGGCGAGCATGGGCGCCGCCAGCAAAACGAGCAGACTGAAGGCGATCTCGCTCGGTGCGATGGCGAGCTCGCGCAACCAGTCGGCCGTCGCGGGATTGGTGGCGACCATCCATGAAAAATTGAACGGCGTGAGCACGAGCGCTGCGACACCGGCGACCGCCGAGAGGCTGACCGACAACGCCGTGTCACCACCGCCCAAGTGAGTGACGACGTTCGACAGCGAGCCACCGGGGCAGGCGGCGACCAACAACATCGCCGCCTCGATGTCGGCCGGCAGATCGAGCACGAGCGTCGCGAGCCAACTCGCCACCGGTAACAACAAAAATTGTGGGATCAAGCCGGCGACGATCGCGCGCGGTGTTTCGAGCACGCGCCGAAAATCTTGCAGACGCAACTCGAGCGCGACCGAGAACACCATCGCCACGAGCACGAGACTGAGCGCGAGTTGTCGATCGTCCATCAGCGAGGCAATTGCAGATCGACGCCCACCGGGCAGTGGTCGGAGAGTTTACGACTCGCGGCGTCTGCGTCGGCGTACGTGAGGCGCACGAAGGAGTTGGGCACGCGCCACGCGGCGAGTGCGGCGCCGAGTACGACGTGATCGATATAGCCTTGATAATTTTGGGTGCTGGCACAGTTGCTATAGGGTTGGCCCTCGGCGACGGTCGAAAGTTTTGCACCCGTTGGGTCACCGTCGTCGATCTCGTTCCATAAACCGAGTTGCACGCCGTTCGCATCGCGCGCGGGGCCGCGATCGGCCAGTAAGTCGCGATTGAAGTCACCGAGCACGGCGAACCGATGGCCGGCTGCCGCTTGCGCGTCGATCCAGCGTTCGAGTTCGGGCACTTGGCGCGCGAGCAGCACGCAGGCCTCGCGGCGCGAGTCCAGCGCCTGGCGTGGACACCCGGACTTCAAGTGCACGGACAACAAAAACATTTCGCGCGCGGTGCCGGGGTAGAGCACGAGTTCGACGCCGTACCGCACGCGACCACCGAGCCCTAAGGCGACGACTTCCGTGCCGCAACGGAACGGTATGCCTTGTCGAATGGCGAAACCGTTGTTCTGCACGTTCGGTCGCGACGACAGACAAAACGAATGACTTTTGAACACCCGCCCGGCGGCCGCGACTCCATCGACCTCCTGCAACGAGACGACGTCGGCGTCGAGCGCCCGGGCGTAGCGTGCGAGCGCTTCGAAGTCGGCATCGACCCGACCACCCTCGGTGGCGACGTCGCAGGGAATCGAGCGCGGATTATTCGATTCGCCCTTCGGTGGCACGCAATCTCGCGCGAGTTGCGGAAAATCGCGCGGCGCGATCAGCCATTCGAGATTCCAAGTGGCGATGCGCAAAGTGCCCGGCGCTTTGACCGCGGGGGTGATGCCGGGCAGTGCTTGCGCGAGGGCGATCGGCGCGAGCGCGCTCGTCAGCAGCAGGAGCAACAGTTTGGTCGCGAGGACCGAGCGAGCGGATGAGTGGTTCATGCGGCATTCTCCGGCGGAGTGACCGCCTCGTGCAAACGCCGCAGCGGTTGCGATCGCGAAGATCGGCGGCGTGCTAGGTTAACGACGTTCGGCGGCAGTTTGCGGTGCTTTAACGGTGTCGCCGCGGGGCCATGCAACGGGAGATCAAGATGGGTACGGATAGTTTGGGTTATCGACGCTTATTCGGCGTGCTCGGGCCTTCGACCAATACGACGGTGCAGCCGGACTTCGACGACATGCGGCCGGCGGGCGTCACCAACCACTACAGCCGCATCTACACGCCGAACGCCAAGGCGATCAGCGACGATACGTTTCTCGCTGCGACAATGACGATCTCGAGCAACGTGCTCGATGCTGTGCGCAGCGTCATGACCTGCGAGCCGCATTACCTAGTCATGGGTATGTCGGCGATCACCTTTTACAACGGCGCCAAAGGCGCGGACGATTTCCAGCGCAAGGTCGAGGGCGAGTCCGGAGTGAAGGTTTCCATCGGCTCGCACGCCTGCGCCGCGGCCTTGAAGGCCTACGGCGGCATCAAGCGTATCGCGTTTCTCTCGCCCTATTACCCGGTCGCGAACGCCGAAGTGCGGCGCTATTTTTCGGACATGGGTTACGACACCGTGCGCGACATCCCGCTGCGCGCACCGTCGTGGACTGCGATCGCGCAGATCGACGAGAACACTTGTCGCAAAACGCTGCACGAACTCGACGGCGATGACGTCGATGCGATCTTGCAGGTCGGCACGAATCTCTCGATGGTGCGGTTGGCGGCCGAAGCGGAGCGCTGGCTCGGCAAACCCGTGATCGCCATCAACACGGCGACGTATTGGCACGCGCTGCGCGCCAACGGTATTCAAGATAAAGTTTACGGCCTCGGCCGGTTACTGTCCGACTTCTGACCCGAACGACTCAAGATCATCGCAATTCGAGGAGCCATGCCATGCTCGAACCGACTCATTCTTTAAAGTTGCGCAAGACCCGCGACGAAAAGGCCCGGATGAACTTCGTGTCCGGAATTCGCGCCCATGTTTTGAACGACATGGCGAACGGCATGCGCGCGGTGTGGGAGGCGGACGTCGAACCGGAGTTTCGGCGCAAGCGCCGCCGCGGCCCGAAGGACGGCCCGGAAGTGCACGGCGCGATGAAGTCGAACGAATACTTCAAGTTCTACTCGACGTTGCGCGTCACGGCGCAAGATCTGGTGTGGCAGTCGGTGTTTCCGCCGCTCGATCGTGAGCGCGATCGCTTGAAGACCGATGCACTCGAACTGCGCCGTCGTAGCAAACTCGGGTCGTTGACGCTCGCCGAAAATTTCGAAGTGCCGCGCTACGTTTCCGCGATCGACGTACATTTGATGGCCGGTAACTACGACGGTGAGTACGACAGTGACGACGTCACCGCCGGTTCGTTGTACGACAACGGACTCGCCGTGTTTTCCTTCGGTTTGATGGGCAAGAATCTTGACGACATCGGGCAGTCGATTGCGGGTTTCGTGCGCCGTAAATTTCCGCAGCTCGCACCGAAGAAAATCCTCGATCTCGGCTGCACGATCGGCCACAACACCGGTTCTTGGAAGGACGCGTTTCCGAACGCCGAGGTGCACGGCATCGACGTCGCCGCGCCCTGTCTGCGTTACGCGCACGCGCGCGCTCAAGCGCAAGGTCGCGCGGTGCACTTTCACCAAATGAACGCCGAGTACCTCGATTTTCCGGATGCGAGTTTTGACGTGGTGTTCTCGTCGATGTTCTTGCACGAAATTCCGAAGAAATCGATTCCGCGCATCCTCGCCGAGGCGCATCGTGTGTTGAAGCCGGGTGGCTTGATGTTGCACATGGAATTGCCGCCGAACTCGCAGCTCTCGCCCTACGACGCGTTCTATCTAGATTGGGACAGCACCTATAACAACGAACCGTTCTACAAACCGTTTCGCGATTTGAAACCCGAGAAGCTGTGTCGTGACGCGGGCTTCGATCCGAAGAAGTACGTGCAGTTCGTGATTCCCTCGATCGGTTGGTACGGCGAGAAAGTCTGGGCGGGCGCGGTGGCGCAGCAAGGCGAAGTCGATAGCGACAAGACCGGTCGACTGACCGACGGTGTGATGTGGTACAGCTTCGGGGCGTTCAAATGAGCGCGACGAAACGCAACGCCTCGACGCGCAAATCGTCAGCCCGCAAATCCCCAGCTCGGCAGTCTGCGCCCGAAAAAGCCGCCGAGCGCAAGCCCTTGCGGCGCACCATTCGCGGTGGGCGGCCGATGTTCTTCGACGACACGGCGATCGACAAAGTGTTCAACATGGTCGTCACGCTCGCCGGCGAAGTGTGGATCTTGCGCGAGCGTTTGGCCGCAATGGAAGCCGTGCAGGTCTCGAGCGGGTCGTTGAAGAAAGGCCAGATCGACGCGCACGAATTCGATGCCGCCGACGAGGCGGCGCTCGCCGGCCAGCGCAAAGAATTCATCGACAACTTGTTCCGTATTCTCGAGGAGCAGGTCGAGCAAGCGCGTCAGAGAGCGCGCAAAGCCTGATCGAGGTCCTCGCGCAAGTCGTCGATGTGCTCGATGCCGATCGACAAACGTACCATGTCCTCTGATACACCGGCTTTCTCGAGTTCTGCCGGGGTGAGTTGACGGTGCGTGGTCGAGGCGGGATGGGTCGCGAGCGAGCGTGCATCACCGATATTGACCAATCGAATCACGAGCTTGAGCGCGTCGAGAAATTTTTCACCGGCAGTGCGTCCGCCTTTCACTCCAAAGGTCAAAATTCCCGATGCCCGTCCGCCCATGTAACGCTGCACGAGTCCATGGTCGGGATGCGTGGATAGACCGGCGTAATTGACCCAGGACACTTGCGGGTGCGCCGCGAGAAACTGCGCTACGGCGAGGGTGTTATCGCAGATCCGATCCATGCGGACGGCTAGCGTTTCGATGCCTTGCAGTATCAAAAACGAGTTGAAAGGCGAGAGTGCGGCGCCCATGTTGCGCAGCGGCACGACCCGCGCACGACCGATGAATGCCGCCGGGCCGAGCGCTTCGGTGTACACGACACCGTGATACGACACGTCCGGCTCGTTCAGTCGACGAAACCTTTGCTTATGTTCCGCCCACGGAAACTTGCCCGAGTCGACGATCGCGCCGCCGATGCTATTGCCGTGGCCACCCAAGTATTTGGTCAGCGACTGCACGACGATATCCGCGCCATGTTCGAACGGGCGGCAAAGGTAGGGTGAGGGCACCGTGTTGTCGACGATCAACGGAATGCCGTGCCGGTGCGCGATCGTAGCGAGTGCGCCGAAATCGGTGACGTTACCGAGCGGGTTGCCGATCGATTCGCAGTAGATCGCTTTGGTGCGTGCATCGATCAGTTTTTCGAAATCGGTCGGGCGCCGATGATCGGCGAAGCGCACCTCGATGCCGAACTGCGGAAACGTGTGCGCGAAGAGATTGAATGTGCCGCCGTACAACGCGCCGGCGCTGACGATGTTGTCACCTTGCTCGGCGATCGTCAGGACGGCGTAGGTCACGGCCGCGCTCCCCGATGCGAGCGCGAGTGCGCCGATGCCGCCCTCCAAGGCTGCGATGCGCTTTTCGAGCACATCGGTGGTCGGATTCATAATGCGGGTGTAGATGTTTCCCTGCACTTTGAGGTCGAACAGGTCGGCACCGTGTTGTGCGCTGTCGAACGCGTACGAGGTGGTTTGATAGATCGGCACTGCGACCGATTTGGTGGTGGGATCCGGTGAATAGCCGCCGTGGACGGCAATGGTTTCAGCGTGCATGAGTGATGGCCTCTGGTTCTAAATGTCGACGTAACGCCGCATCGAACGGCGCGAGATCGAGCAGGAAAGCGTCGTGTCCTTCGTCGCTCGCCACGCGCACGAACTGCGACGGTACACCGGCGCGCTCTAAGGCGTCGACGATTCGTTCTTGGTCCGTGATCGGAAACAACAGATCTTGTTCGACGCCGATCACCAAGGCGGTTTCGAGTTTCGCCGCGCTGAACGCACGCGCCGGATCACCGTCGAGGGCGAGATCGAAACGATCCATCGCGCGCGAGAGTTGCAAATAGGCATTCGCATCGAAGCTGTCGGCGAAGCGTTCGCCTTGCAGTGCTAAGTAATGTTCGATGTCGAAGCCGCCATTGGTTCGTTTGCGGCCGAAACGACGCTGCAGCCCGGCCGGTGCGCGGTAGGTGAGCGTGCCCAACATACGCGCGAGCCGCAGTCCTGCGCGCGGCGGTCGTTCGGGCGGGTAATCGCCGTCTAGAAAGACGGGGTCGCGCTCGATCGCCTCGCGTTGCACGGCACGCAAGCCGATGGCGATGGTGGATGGCGCGAGCGTGCCGCTGATGCTGACGAGATGACGCGCCGCGCCGGGATGGCGAGCGGCGAAGGCCAGCACCGTCATGCCGCCTAGCGATGCACCGACGACGCTGTGCACGCGCGCCAGCCCCAAATGTTGTAGTACGTGCCAACCGCCCGTCGCGATGTCTTCGATCGAAACGGTCGGAAATCGCGGGCCCCAGCGTCGACCTTGGGGGTCCGTGTCGGTCGGACCGCTAGAGCCGAAACAACTACCCAAAGAATTCACGCAGATCACGAACCAGTGATCGGTGTCGATCGCACGCCCCGGGCCGACGATCTGTTGCCACCAACCGGGCGTCGGATCGAGCGTCGAGGCGCACGCGTGCGCGGAAGCCGAGAGGCCCGTGAACAATAAAATCGTGCGCTCGCCCGTGCGGTCGGCGACACCAAAAGTTTCGAACGCGACGCGACCGTTCGGTAACACACCGCCCGCGTGCAAGGTGAGTTTGGCGGGCAGTGGCGCGTAGCGTGTCGCAGCGCCCTGCGTCACGGCTCGGGGTCGCTGCCCTCGGGGATGTCCGCGAAGAGGGCGGTCGAGAGATAACGCTCACCGGTGTCGGGCAACATCGCGAGTAACACTGCGCCGGGTTCCGCCTCGCGTGCCACGCGCAAGGCCGCGGCGAACGTGCCGCCGCAGGAGATCCCGCAGAAAATGCCTTCGCTGCGCGCAAGCGCACGAGCGGTTTCGATCGCCTCGGTGTCGGTCACCGGCACGATGCGATCGGCGATGTTGCGATCGAGAACTTTGGGAATGAAGTCCGGCGTCCAACCTTGAATTTTGTGGGGCGTGAACGGTTTGCCCGACAGTAACGCCGCACCCTCGGGTTCGGTGGCGATGATCTGCACTTCGGGCCGTGCGACTTTGATCACTTGTCCCGCGCCGGTGAGTGTGCCGCCCGTGCCCCAACCGGAGACGAAATAATCGAGTCGGCGATTAGCGAAGTCGCGCAGGATCTCCGGCCCCGTGGTGCTGCGGTGATAGGCGGGATTGGCTTCGTTCTCGAATTGCCGCGCCAAGAACCAACCGTGCTTGGCGGCGAGTTCTTCGGCTTTGCGCACCATGCCGGTGCCGCGTTCCGCGGCCGGCGTCAAAATTACTTTTGCGCCGAGCGCGCGCATGATCTTGCGACGCTCGATCGAAAACGTTTCGACCATCACGGCGACGAACGGATAACCTTTGGCCGCACACACGGCCGCGAGCGCGATCCCGGTGTTACCCGAGGTCGCCTCGACGACCGTTTGCCCGGGACGCAAGGTGCCGCGCTTTTCGGCATCTTCGATGATCGCGATCGCGAGGCGATCCTTCACCGAGTGCAAGGGATTAAAAAACTCGCACTTCACGTACATCGTCACGTGCGACGGCGCGAGTCGGTTGATGCGCACCACGGGCGTGTGTCCGATGGTGCTTAAGATGCTGTCGTGAATCATGGACGGGAGAATAGGCCGTGACCCGGAGCGACGATCGCCAGCGATCGGCATGTCGCGATAACCTTTCGTTATGAGCGAACGGCTACAGAAAGTGCTGGCGGCGGCGGGTCTCGGCTCGCGGCGCAGCATCGAGGACTGGATTCGCGCCGGACGCATCACCGTGAACGGACGCGTCGCGGTGCTCGGCGATCGGGTGGAGGTCGGCGACAACGTTGCGCTCGACGGGCGAGCGGTGTCGATCACGGCGCCGGCCGCAATTTCGCGGGTGGTCATCGGCTATCACAAGCCGGTCGGCGAGGTGACGACGCGCAGCGACCCGCAAGGCCGACCGACGGTGTTCGATCGGTTGCCGCCCCCGCCTTCGGGCCGCTGGATCGTCGTCGGCCGACTCGACGTCAACACCACAGGGTTGCTGCTCTTCACCAACGACGG
>RGUL01000057.1 GCA_010027845.1 Gammaproteobacteria bacterium | reverse complement strand
TCGCTGGTAAGCGCGTCCCTATCCGTCAATCGGAAAACGAAGAAGGCCCGTGTTCGCACGGGCCTTTTTCTTTGGCGTTCAGTCGGCGACGTGCACGAGTTGTTTGCCGACGTTGTGACCGGCGAAAAGTCTGATCAGCGCCTCGGGCATCCGCTCGAGGCCCTGCAGTACGTCTTCTTGATAGGTGAGTTTGCCGGCGGCGATCCATTCTGACATCTGTTCCTCCGCGCGCTCGAACCGGTCGCTCAATTCATAAATGAAGAAGGCTTCCATGCGCGCCATTTTTTTGAAGATCGCATAGCCGTTGGCGAGCGGTCGGGGTCGCTCCGAGCCGTTCACGTATTGCGAAATTGCCCCGCAGAGCACGACGCGGGCGTGGCGGCGCAGATGGGCTAAGCCGGCGTCGAGTATTTCGCCGCCGACGTTGTCGAAGAATACGTCGATACCTTCTGGGAAGGATTCGCCGATGCCGCGCTCGACGTCGTCGGTTCGGTAGTCGATGGCGCTGCGATAGCCGAGGCGCGCGACGAGCAGTGCGCACTTTTCCGCGCCACCGGCGATGCCGACCGGATCTGCTCCCAATATGCGGGCGATTTGTCCGACGTTCGAGCCGACGCCGCCCGCGGCGCCCGAGACCAGCACACGATCACCGGCTCGCACTGCACCGATATCGACGAGGCCGAGATAAGACGTGAAGCCGGTCAAGCCCAGCACGCCGAGCGCGGTCGAGACGGGCGCGACGCGTTGACGAACTTTGAACATCAAAAAATACGGTGAGCCGTCGGCGATCGCGTATCGTTGCCAGCCCATTTTGCCGTGCACGATTTCGCCGACCCGCCAATTGGGGTTGCGTGATTCAACGATGCGGCCGACGCCACGACCGTGCATCACGTCGCCGAGCGCGAGGGGACGTTCGAATTTTTCGGTGTTCAGCATGTAGCCGCGCATCACGGCGGCGACGCCTAGGTAGAGGACTTGGATGCGGAATTCGCCGTCGGCGAGCGCGCGTAACGGCGTTTCCACTAAACGAAAGTCGGTTTGTTTGACCGCACCTTCCGGTCGTGCAGCGAGCACCCACTGCAGATTATTCGTGCTCATTTAGCGGATCGAGTTTCGCGCATCAAAAATAGTGATAGCACGAATGCCACACCCATCACGATCACCGGGTACCAAAGGCCGGCGAGGATGTCACCCGAGCGTGCGACCAACCAAGTCGCCGTGAGCGGCATGAAGCCGCCGAACCAAGCGCTGGTCAGGTGGTAGGGGACGGACAGCGAGGTGTAGCGAATGCGGGTCGGGAATATTTCGGCGAGCCAAGCAGCGCCAGGGCCGCAAGTGAGTCCGGCGCCGATGATCATCAAAAATATGATACCGGCGAGTTGTAGGTGAATCGCTCCGAAGTCGGTGAACGAACGCACTTGTGGTAACGACGAGCGCTCCGGATAGCCCGCTTTGGCCAGCGCCGCTTCCAGTGCGGCACGATCGAACCCCTCGAGTTCCGTTCCAGCAATGCGAACCACGACGTTCGCATTTGCGCGCGCTTCGGCGTTCGTATACGAAATGCCGCGTTTGGCGAGCAGATCGCGAACCCGTGCGGCATCGTCGGCGGCATGCGTCGCGAACGGATCGAAGCGTGGCTCGGCGGCATAGACGGTGACGGGTGCGGTGCTGCGTAATTCCGCGAGTGCCGGGTTACCGACGGCGAGCAAGGCGCGATAGCCGGGCATGATGCCGAGCGTGAAGATCAGCATGCCGCAGAGCATCACCGGTCGGCGACCGATGCGATCGGAGAGCGCGCCAGCCAAAAGATACGCGACGATGCCTAATGCCAGCGCTACAACGATCACCAGCGACGCGGTGGTGACGTCAATCAGCAGCGCGGTTTGCATGAAGACCAAAGAATAAAACTGGGCGGTGTACCAGCTGAGCGCCATGGTTGCCGCTACGACGATCGCTGCGAGCATGCGCATTCGGTTGGCTGGCTCGAGCAAGCTTTCCCGAACCGGCGCGTCGGACAAACCGCCTTCGGCGCGTAGTGCCTCGAACGCGGGCGATTCCGAAATCCGACTGCGCACGTACACCGACAGCACCAATAACAAAGAAGACAGCAAGAACGGAATTCGCCAACCCCAGGCACGGAATTGCTCATCGCCGAGTGTGCTGCGACATGCGACAACCACCAGCAACGATGCGATGAGTCCCATCGTGCCGGTGGTTTGGATCCAACTGGTGTAGTAGCCGCGTCGCGTATCGTCGCAATGCTCGGCGATGTAGATGGCCGCGCCACCGAATTCGCCGCCGAGGGCGAGGCCTTGTACGAGGCGCAGCGTCACGAGTAACACCGGCGCCCACCAACCGATGGATTCGTACGAAGGTAAAACGCCGACCAAGGCGGTCGATAATCCCATCAGCACGATCGTGACCAGGAAGGTTTTTTTGCGACCGACGCGATCGCCGAGCCGCCCGAAGATGATCGCGCCGAGTGGCCGTACGGCGAAACCGGCGCCGAAGGTGGCGAGGCTTGCGAGCAAGGCGGCAGTCGCGTTACCCGGCGGAAAGAACAGGGCGCCGAAGAACGTGGCGAGACTGCCGTAGAGCAAAAAATCGTAGTACTCGAACACCGTCCCGGTCGAGGCGGCCAGCACCACGCGCGACATGGGTGTGCGATTGGTTGTCATACGCGAATTGTAGGCGCAAAAACACGGCCTGCGGCTACACTCGTTCGATGAAAATCCGACGTGGTTATTTCGACGGCCCCGCTGGGCAAATTCACTTTCGAGTCGCCGGCGAGCGCGGCGAGCCACTCGTGTTGTTGCACCAATCGCCGTTATCGTCGACGCAGTTCGAGGCGGTGATGCCCGGGCTCGTTGGCGCAGGCTTTCATGCGTTGGCGCTCGATATGCCCGGCTTCGGTATGTCCGATGCGGCACATGACGGCGCGACGCTCGACGACTACGCGGCCATCGTTGCGCCTGCACTTGCCATGCAAGGGTGGTCCGATGCGTATCTCGTCGGGCATCACACCGGCGCCGTCGTCGCCGCGGTGCACGCCGCAAAGCATCCGAAGTCGGTGCGCAAATTGGTGCTCAACGGTTTTCCGGTTTTGAGTCGAGCGGAGCGCGATCACTTCGCCACGTTTTATTTCGGGCCCAAAACTCCACAAGCCGATGGCTCACATCTGATCACCGCTTGGCAGAATCGTCTGCGATCCACACCCGGCTGGAGCGACATCGGTTTGATGCATCGTTACACCGTCGAGGCCTTGCATCGCGGTGCGACCAACTGGAAGGCGTTTCCGTTGGTGATCGGTGCAGATCTCGAAGGCGTTTTGCAGGCGCTGCAGGTGCCGACCTTGCTGTTCACGAATACGGGCGAGGATCTTTACGACTCCACGCGACGCACGCACGCCATGCGACCCGATTTCTTTGCATACGCCGAGTTGCAAGGCGGGTCGCACGACATCATCGACGAGCAACCGGACAACTGGGTGCGCGAAGTGGTGCGATTCCTGCGCGGGTGAGTGGTGTGTCCGGTGCGTGACGTGCGCATCAAGACTTACGCGCCGATTTGCCGAGTGCGCGTCGCGCGAGCCGCAGTGCCTCCGGCGCCGCTGCGCGGTGTAAATTTTCGAGTCGCAGCACTGCTGCAGTGACGGCCTCGGCATGGCGTGGGTCTTCACGGACGAAGCCGGTCAATAGTACTCGCGCGCGCTCGAGGTCCTGTAATTCGCCAAGTGCCGCAGTCGCGCGTCGCAGGGGCGCGAGGTCGATGCGCTGTCGTCGGGGTAAAAAGTCTCGGCTCAGCAACTGTGCGTCGCGTAATTGTTTGAGTGCGATACGCAGCCGGTGCAGAGCGGAGCGGTCATCGCGGGTTGAGCGACGTAATCGACGTCGGGCGCGTGCGGTCAGCGAGTCGAGCCGTTGATGCAGGAATTTTCTTCCGGACAGGCGGCTAGCCCGAGTCGAGTGCAGCCGAGGTCCTGCGGCGCTGACCACGGCCGTGATTCGTTCGCTCGTGACCCGATCGGGCGTCACCGGGCGAGCGGCCGCTCGGTCCGCCGCTCGGATTCGCCCAGCCAGTTTTTTCTGCGCAGTGCCGCCGACCACGGGGAGCAGCCGGGGCAGAATTTCGTGCCGTAGGACGTCGAGATCGCGCCTCATATCGTAGCGATGGGCTTCCGCTCGCAGCCTTCGGTCCGCGGTGCGATACCGCTCACGCGGTAGCAAAGGTTCGAACAATTTCAAAGCAGTGCGCGCTTTTCGCAGATTGACCCGTAGCTGGTGGACCGCCTCGGCTTGGTTCGCCGCCCGATGCCCGTCCGTCGCCAGTCGGTCCGTCGCCAGTCGGTCCGTCGCCAGTCGGAGTGTGACGAGTCCGAACAGCTCTGCCGCGGACGCTTGGGAAATCATCCGCTTGCGATGCGACATTTTTGCGCCCCGTTTTTAAGACTCTCGCACGCACGGATTTTCTTCTCTCCGCAGGCCGGCGTCCGTGCGGCTGCGCAAGTAATTACTCGTGTCAAACGCAACCGATGGCAATAGGGTATCGGTTAAAGTAGGTTGAAATGAGATGGAATGAACGGGCCGATTCGAGCCTGTGACCATCGGCGGGGCGGAGGGGTCCAGATGCAACAGAGCCGAAGCTTTCACGCCGCGTCGGGGTGCCCGGCGTGAGCGACAAACTCAAGATCGCAATCGTCGGCGCAGGTCCGGGTGGTTTGAGTTCCGCTGCGCGCGCCGCTGAGCTTGGCGTCTCGCACGTGCTGCTCGAGCAGAGTCCCGCCCACGCCAACACCATTCAAAAGTATCAAAAAGGTAAACACGTGATGGCGGAGCCGAACGTGTTGCCGTTACGAAGTCCGCTCGACTTCCAGGCCGGCACGCGCGAAGCCATTCTCGCCGAGTGGGAACGAGGACTGGCTAAGCACTCGGTCAACATTCGTTACGGCGCAGAGGTCGTCGCCATTTCGGGGCAGCGACCCGACTTCACGCTCAAGTTGAAGAACGGTGAACAGCTGCAAGCCGAGACCGTGGTGTTTGCGATCGGTATGCAAGGCAACCCGCGGCGGCTCGGCATTCCGGGCGAGGATCTGCCTTGCGTGCAAAACACGCTCGACGATCCCGCGGAGTTCACGGGTGAAACCATCGTCGTAGTTGGTGCAGGCGATGCCGCAATCGAGAATGCGGTCGCACTCGCGAAGCAGAACACCGTCTATATTCTCAACCGTTCGGCGGAATTCGCGCGAGTCAAAGAGGGCAACCTCAATCTGATTTTGAAGTCTATCGAAGAGGGTAAAGTCGGCTGTTTTTACAACGCGGCTTGCGTGTCGCTCACGGCAACGCCAGACGGCGAGAAGCCGTATTCGTTGGTGTTGAATACCGAGCAGGGCGAGGCGGTCGTGCCTTGCAATCGAATCGTCGCACGCATCGGTGCTATTCCGCCGCGCAAATTCGTCGAATCCTGCGGCATCAAATTTCCGTCGCCGGATCCCGCTGCACTGCCGGTTTTGAGTGAGCGCTACGAGTCGTCCGTGCCCGGCATGTACGTCATCGGCGCTTTGGCCGGCTATCCGCTCATCAAGCAGGCGATGAATCAAGGCTACGAAGTGACCGAGACGATACTCGGTCGTGAGGTCGAGCCGGCGGATGAGCCGCTGCTCGCCGAGAAATTCTCGCGTTTGCCCTATCGCAAGAGCGTCGGTCAAACGCTGGCGTTGATGCAGCAGCGAATCCCGTTGTTCACCGAGGTCAACGCGTTGGTGTTTCGCGAGTTGATGCTCGGCAGCAAAGTGCATACACCGGCCGCCGGTGAGGCGATCTTCCGCAAGAACGATTACACGAATTCGTTCTACACGATCGTCGACGGCAGCGTCGAAATCGAGCTCGTCGCAGAATCCGGCGAATCACGTCGCATTCCGCTCGGCACCGGTCAATTCTTTGGTGAGATGAGTCTGCTGTCGGGGCGACGTCGCTCGGGTACCGTCTATGCCGGCAAGGATTGCGTGCTGATCGAATCGCCGCGACGCGATATTTTGAAGTTGATGAATTCGGACGACAGCGTCCGCAAGGTCGTCGATCGGTTGTTCATCGCGCGCGCGATCCAGACCGGTTTCGCGCCCGGTACGCCGTTCGCCGAGCTCGAACCGGTTGCGGCACGCGCCGAACTCAAACGCTATCGCAAAGGCGAGACGTTGTTCGCCGAGGGCGAGGAAGCTGATCGCTTGCTGTTGATTCGCAGTGGCTCGGTGTCGATTTCGCGGCGCGTCGGTGAACACGAAGTCGTCATTTCGTATGTCGCTGCAGGCAACTATGTCGGCGAGATGGGTTTGCTCGGCAAAACTCGTCGCAACGCCACGGTGCGCGCGACCGTGCCCACGGAAGTCGTCAGTCTCGATGCGGAAGCCTTCGGCGAATTATTGCAGCGTAATCCCGGGCTGCGCGGCGAAGTGGAATCGACGATGCAGAAACGCTTCGCGTCGAACTCGCGCATGCAGGGTAGTAGCGAATCGGGCGACATGATCTCCTTCTTGATCAAGCAGGGTCTGGGCGAAGCGACCGACTTATTGTTGATCGACGAGACTTTGTGTGTCGGCTGCGACAACTGCGAAACCGCGTGTGCCGAGACGCACGGCGGCACGTCACGTCTCGATCGCGCAGCCGGTCCGACGTTCGCGAACGTGCACGTGCCGACCTCGTGCCGGCATTGCGAGGACCCGCATTGCATGCGCGAGTGTCCGCCGGACGCGATTCGTCGCGCGCCGAACGGCGAGGTCTACATTCAAGACAACTGTATCGGATGCGGGAATTGCGAGCGAAATTGCCCATACGGTGTCATTCACATGGCGTATGCGCCGGAGCCGAAACCGGGTCTCGCCTCTTGGTTATTGTTTGGGGCGGGCCCGGGGCCTGGTGATGTGCACGCCAAAGGTCACGTCGACGGTCATGCGCACGGACACGCGCACGACGGCAAACCGAAGGCCCCGAAGAAGGCGGTCAAGTGCGACATGTGCAAAGACCAGTCCGGTGGTCCGGCCTGCGTACGCGCCTGTCCGACCGGTGCGGCGCTGCGCGTGAGCCCGGAGGCGTTCGTCGAGTTCATCAGCGAATCGGCCGTGGAGCGCTGACATGCATCAATCTTTTTTGCAGTACCGCGGCAAGCGATATCTTTGGATCGGCCTGGCGTTGTGTGTCGTGGCAGTGCTCGCCTACGGCTGGCACGCGCCGTTGTCGCCGCCGAATGGCGGCACTTGGCTCGGGTACACGCTCGGCACCATCGGCGCGCTGTTGATTCTTTGGTTGACCGCACTCGGCGTTCGCAAGCGTAGTTACTCATCGACGCTCGGCACGGTGCAGGGTTGGGTGAGCGCACACGTTTATCTCGGACTAGCGTTACTCATCGTCGCCACCTTACACACGGGTTTTCAATTCGGTTGGAACGTGCACACGCTCGCGTACGTTTTGATGGTGTTTGTGATCGGCAGCGGACTTTTCGGCGTGGTCATGTACCTTCGTTTCCCGGAGGCGATGTCGTCGAACCGCTCCGGTCAGACGCGCGCGCAGATGTTGCAGGAGATCGCTGACCTCGACCAGCGCGCGCTGCGAATCGCGGCAAATTTGCCGGCGCCGTTCGCGGAAGCGATCGGCTCGAACCGCGACCGCACGGCTGTCGGCGGCAGTGCGCTGGCGATTCTGCGGGCTACCGATGCTTCGCAGGTTTCTTTGGCGGGCGAAGACGGTGTGGTTCGACTGCAAGCCAATCCGGCGCAACGCGCCATTCTCGACTGGTTGGGTCGCGAATTGGCCCGCAGCACCGATGCCGAGCGCACGCGACGCGTCGACGAGCTCGTGAATCTCATGGCGGCACGACGCACTTTGCTGCGGCGCATCGTGCAAGACGCGCGTAACGTCGCGTGGTTGCAACTCTGGCTCTACGTGCACGTGCCGGTGACTTTTGCTTTGCTCGGCGCACTCGTCGCTCACGTCGTGAGCGTATTTCTCTACTGGTAGTTCGGCACCATGCGTACCTCCATCAAATTCTTGAATCGTGGCGAGGGCGGTGCCGTCGAGGTCAGCTCGCGTTTGCACGAGGGCGAGGCCTTTACCTTCGGTCGCGCGACCGACCAGGTGCTGCAAACCAACGACTCTCGCGTGCCGCTGCAGCATTCACGCATCGTCGCATCGGGTCGTCGATTGGTGTTGCGATCGAAAGCGCCGGCGCAGGCGGTGGTCAACGGCCGCACGACTCGCGATGCGGTGCTCGAAGTCGGCGACGTGGTGCAACTCGGCCCGTACGTCCTGCGAGTGCTGCAAGCACCCGAGGGCGTCGATCTTGCGATCACGGTCGAGGAAGATCGTCGTAGCGACGCCAAAGCTTCGCCTGCCGCGGCGCCCGCGCTCGATCTTGCCGGCGTGGGCCTGCGCAAGCGCCCGTGGTCTTGGGCGTTGTTCGCGGCGACGTTGTTCCTCGGCTTGCTGCTGCCGTGGGCGGCACGCAACGCGGAAAACGGTAACGCGTTATTACGCGCGGCGCATCTGCCGAGCGATCGCGCTTGGAGTTCGGGCCCGTTACATTCGGCTCACGCCGCGCTTGGTCAAAAATGCGAGTCCTGTCACGTGCGAGCCTTCGAGCAGGTGACCAACGGTGCGTGTCTCGATTGTCACGCCGCCAATTTGCATCAGCACGTCCCGGCTAATCACGTCAGTGCGGTTTCGTTGGCGACGCGCGAATGTACGAGTTGTCACGTCGAACACGACGAGCCGGGCGATCTCGTCAATAAAGATCAAAGGCTTTGTCTCGATTGTCACGCGGATCCCAAGAAAT
Organism: Gammaproteobacteria bacterium; assembly: GCA_010027845.1. Classification (GTDB taxonomy): domain Bacteria; phylum Pseudomonadota; class Gammaproteobacteria; order Steroidobacterales; family Steroidobacteraceae; genus UBA964. The sequence continues at coordinate 4,672 of RGUL01000057.1, read as the reverse complement.
CGATGCCGACCGTACAGGGCATGCAGCAAATCGCCGATTTCGGCCGGTCGCATCCGCAGTTCCGAGTCAGCATGCTCGATGGTGTGGGTGCCGGCAGTGCGCAGCCCGCGGTGCAACGGGTGCTGCTCGATACGCCGGGCTTACGCGAGCGCAGCGGCCTGAAGTTTCCGCACGACAAACATTTGGATGCCAAAGGCATCAAGACGCCGGACGGTAAAAAGGTGATGGGCTGTGGTGATTGCCACGTCGCGACGCGCGATGGCCATGGCTTCGAGCCGATCAAGATGGAGGGCCAGTGCGCCTCTTGTCACAAGCTCGAGTTCGACCCGGCAACGCCTGATCGCACCGTACCGCACGGCAAGCCCGCCGAGGTGGTGCAGGCATTGATCGATCACTACTCGGGGCGTTATCTCGCGGGGTACCCTGACCGACAAGCGGCAGCGGATTCGTCGCGCACGATTTCTTTGCCCTCACTCGAGGCGAGTCCCGCGGCTCGTGCACGCATGCTGGGTAATGCGCGAGAGCGAGCGCTGGTGGTCGCCAAAGACGTGTTCGAACGACGCATGTGCGCCGATTGCCACGTCGTCGAGCGTGTCGATCGCGAAGAGTGGCGCGTGCAGCCGGTCAAATTGACGCAGCAGTGGATGCCCGCTGCCAACTTCGATCACGCCGCGCACGGCACGTCGTTGACGCCATGCTCGACGTGTCACGCAGCCGAGAAGTCGCGGGAGGCCGCTGAGATCTTGATGCCTGGCATCAAAGTTTGTCGCGATTGCCATGCCGGTGGTGATACCGGTGGCGAGCACGCGGGCAAGCTCGCCTCGACCTGTACCACTTGCCACGGCTTCCACGGTGCGACGAACCCACTGTGGCAACAGCCGGCTGCACGCAAGGCACTGCGCGCCGGACTGTGACAATGCGAGTCGCGGCGATTTCTTTGGCGTTTTGTGCGGCCGTGCTCGGTGGCTGCAGCGGCGGCAGCGGTGCGGCCGGGGGCGGCGGTCTTGTGTCGACGCCCGCGGCGCCCGTGACGCAGGATTGCAGCGGCAGTTGCGCCTCGCCGACGAGTTTTTTGACTGTCTCGCAAGTGCAGGGTGTGATCGCACGCGCGGTCGCTGAGGCGCAAGCGCGCAATCAGCGTGCAACCATCGCCGTTGTCGATCGTGTCGGCAACGTACTCGCGGTGTTCGTGATGAACGGCGCGCCGTCGACCGTGACGATTCGATCGACGTCGGGCAGTGCGCGCATCGATGGCGGACTCGAGAACGTGGAGGTCGTGCCCGCGACCATGGCGGCGATCGCAAAGGCTGTCACTGGTGCTTATCTCTCCAGCGAGGGCAATGCGTTTTCGACGCGCACGGCGAGTCAAATCGTCCAAGCGCATTTCAACCCGGGGGAGTCGTTATCACCCGGCGGGCCCTTGTTCGGCGTGCAGTTCAGTCAGCTGCCGTGCTCGGATCTGTCGAGTCGATTCGGCACCGCAGCCGGTGACACGGGCCCGAAGCGCTCGCCACTCGGTTTATCGGCAGATCCGGGCGGATTACCGCTCTACCTAGACGGTACGCCGGTCGGTGGTGTCGGCATCGTCGCTGACGGGTTGTACGGTCTCGATGCCAATATATTCGACAAAGATATCGATCTCGACGAAGCGATCGCCGTCGCCGCGTCCTATGGTCTCGGCGCGCCGCTCGATCGGCGCGCAGACCGCATCACCGCTGACGGTAAGACGCTGAGATTCACCGACCTCGAAACGAGCGATCTCGTGTCGAACCCCGTCTCGCCACCCGCCTATGCGAGTCTCGAGGGCGGCGTGGGCAAACTCGTCGCCGTAACGGGCTATGCCGCGGCGCAGATACGCGCCGGCGTCGCGTTCGGGTCGAGTGCGTCCGGCATACGCGCCGACAGCAAAGATTTCGCGGGTCTGGATGCGTTCGTGTTGGTCGACGCGGCCAATGTCGAGCGTTACCGGCCGCGCGCCGGTTCCGAAGCCGCGGGCGCGCTCACCGAGTCCGAGGTGCGTGCGATTTTGTCTAGCGCGATGCGCACGGCGAATCGTGCGCGAGCACAAATTCGGCGACCGCTAGGCACGCCGGCGCGTGTGACGGCGAGTGTCGTGGATTCGGCTGGCAACATCCTAGGTATCGTCCGTACACGCGACGCGCCGGTGTTCGGGGTGGACGTTTCCCTGCAAAAAGCACGCACCGCGGAATTCTTTTCGAATCCAGTCGCCGCGACGGCGGTCGCGGCGATGCCGAACGTCGTGCATCTTGATCGCACACTCAAAGTATTGCGCAGCGAACCGTTATCGCAGTTCGTGACCGCGAGTCGCAGCTTGCTCGGTGTGCCCACCGCCTTCGGTGATGGTCAATATGCGTTTTCGGCGCGTGCCATCGGCAATCTCGCGCGTCCCAATTATCCGGACGGCGTCGATGGCAACTTGAACGGATCTTTGGCGCGCAAGGCAGGGCAGTGGAGCCCGTTCAACACCGGCTTCCAGCTTGATTTGATCCACAACGCGCTCATTCAGCATATCGCTTACGTCGCAGGTCTCGCGCCCGAGGTGCCACAGAATTGCACGGCGATCTCCGGTTTCGATAGCGGTTTCACGCGCTCGACACCGCTCAGCTACGTCGCAAACGGCATTCAAATATTTCCGGGTGGCGTGCCGATCTACCGTAACGACAAACTCGTCGGTGCAATCGGCGTGTCGGGCGACGGCGTCGATCAAGACGACATGATCGCGTTTTTGGGACTTGCTGATGCGGGCTTGTCGACCTCCGGTGTCAGCAATGCGCCATCGGCCAAGCGCGCCGATCAATTGGTGCCCGCCGGTTCACGCCTGCGGTACGTGAGTTGTCCGCAAGCCCCGTTCATCGATTCCGGCGAGCAGGAGCCCTGCAATGGCCGGTGACCGCTCGATCAAACTTTTGACAGCAGTCGCGCTGGCGGCGCTCGCGATTCCGGCGCAGGCGCAACACGCCGATGCCGAAGCGGCCGCGATGGTGCCACCCGCGGTCGCGGCGGAGCGTTGCCCGCCCGAGACGGCCGCAGAGTCGCGACGTCGCAGCGCCGACGTGCCCGTGTTGGAGTACGAGCCAACGCCGTGCAATCCCGCGCAGCTGCCGACTCCGATGCTCGACCAGATCGGCGGATTCCAAGGGCTGCCGGATCGTTGGCGACTCGTCGAAGCGATCGGCATCAAACAAAATTTGCTCGATCCGTATCACGGCTACAATATTTTGAAGGGTGACAAACCGGCGTTCGGCGAGGACTGGTTCTTTGCGCTCGTCGGCGTGTCGGACACCGTGATCGAGCCGCGAGAGTTCCCAGTGCCGGTCGGTGGGCCGGTCGCCGATCGTGCGGGTTCGCTCGATTTATTCGGCGACGGCAAGCAAAACGTCTTTTCGCAGACGTTTGCCGTCGAAACGATTCTTTATAAAGGCAACACGGTCTTCAAACCGCCCGAATGGGAATTTCGTTTCACGCCCGCGTTTAATGTTTCGCGGGTCAGTGTGGGCGAGCAGGGCTTGCTGAAGGCGAACCCCGATTACGGACGTACACGCACCGAGTCCGTGCTCGGTATCCAAGCGTTGTTCGTCGATAAGCACATGTGGAACGTGTCGGAGCGTTACGACTTCGACAGCGTGCGCGTTGGTGTGCAACCGTTCACTGCCGATTTCCGTGGTTTTTTGTATTCGGACAGCGCGCTCGGCGTGCGTTGGTTCGGCATCCGCGACAACAACCGTTTGCAGTACAACCTCGCATGGTTCCGTCGCATCGACAAAGACACCAATAGTGGCCTCAACAACCTCGCCGAGCGCGGGCTTGCGGCGCTGCGCCACGACGATCTGTTCGTCGCGAACGTGTACTACCAAGATTTTCCGGTGCTCGGATTCACTTCGCAGGCGGTCGTCATGCACGACCGCAATCGCGAGGGTGGCCGGATTCGTTACGACGAAAACGGGATCATCCAACGACCGGCGTCGCTCGGACTCGAGCGCAGTTACGACTACGACGTCACGTATCTAGGCGTGTCGGGCGACGGACACTTCGGTGTGCTCAATCTTTCGACCTCGGCATATGCCGTCGTGGGCGACACGAGTCGCGGCATATTTGTCGAACGCAGTCAGAACGTGCGGGCAGGGTTTTTCGCCGCCGAACTGTCGCGCGATTTTTCTTGGATCCGCGCGCGCGGCTCGATCGCCTGGGCATCGGGGGATCGCGATCCATATGACGGTCGTGCCGAAGGTTTCGATGCGGTGCTGGAAAATCCGCTGTTCGCCGGAGCCGACACCAGTTTTTGGATTCGGGAGCCGGTGCCGCTGATCGCCGGCGGTCGCGTCGCGCTTTCGGGTCGTAACGGCATGCTGAATTCTTTGCGTTCGTCGAAAGAATTCGGTCAGTCGAATTTCGTCAACCCCGGTCTGCGTTTGCTCGGGGCAGGCGTCGATCTTGATTTGACGCCGACGCTGCGCGTCAGCGGTAATTTGAACTACCTCGCGTTCGATCACACGGCGACGCTGGAAGCGGCGCGGGCGCAGTCGGGCATCGGTCGCGGCATCGGCATCGATGCCTCGGTCGCGCTCACGTGGCGTCCGCTCGCCATTCAAAACGTCGTCGCGAGACTCTCGTACGCCACGCTCTTCCCCGGCGCGGGTTATCGGGCCTTGTT
>RGUL01000056.1 GCA_010027845.1 Gammaproteobacteria bacterium | reverse complement strand
AGTAGTACGCGCGGCGGCAGGCCGGTGCGATCGTCGTCGATGAGTATGCCGCGATGGGTCGGGTCGGTCGTCGCGAAGAGCGAATATCTGAGATCGAGCGCGATCGGGCTCGTATCGCACTGCCATTGTCTTTTTAGTAAAAGGTAGGCGCCATCGCTCAGGCGTGTGATGTCCGGCGTCGGATTTGGGAGCGGTCCGCAGCGGCGACCATTCTGATCGCGCACGGTCGCCTTCATTCCTCGATCGACGAAAGCGTCGATTTCGGCCATCCGCATCCGGATTTCGCGCCAACGCAGCAAGCCGTCATCGTCCGTATCGAGCACCAAATCGCGATCGAGATCGCGCAGTGCAACATCGACGCGTAGTTCGACGCGTTGGTCGACGGTGTGCACATGAAGATATGCATCGCTCGCTTTATGTGCCCATGCTGACGTCGTCGTGAGCGCCGCCGATAGGATTAAAAAGCAACTGAGCTTTACGGTGTGCGATCGGACCTTCGGCGCTCGACTTCGCAGCCTGCCACTCATAGTGGATTGAGGCGTGTATCGCGGTAGTTTCGCTCGCGGGCAAATCGTTTGACGGGCTCGAGGGCGTCGATGCGACGGGCCGCTCTCGCCGCACGCACTAGAAGTAACGCGTCGGCCGGCTCTTTTTGACGTTGCCAATTTTCGCTTGCGATCATCAGCGCCGCACGCGGATCGTCTCGAACGTCCAGCGCATACCGTGCGCGCTCGCGTCCATGGCTTACGTCGCCACGGAGCTGAGCGTCCTCCAATCGCTTTTGTAGCGCGCTGGCGATCGAGTCCGCTTCTGGGTCGCGAGCGTTGCGGGCGGCGATCGCAAGGCGTAGCAACAAAGAATCAGGTAACGATTCGATGCTCGGATCAGCGTCGCCTTGGAACTCGCGGACGATGCGCGCTGCATCGGCAGCACGGCCGTGCGCGAGCAACCAATCGACGAGTGCAATACGCGAATATACGTCGCCCGAAAGTCGTAGCGCGCGAACGTATAAGGCACCGGCATTCGCAGCGCCGCTTCGCTCGGCAAGTTCCGCACGCAGCAGAGCGATCCATCCGGGCGGTAAGCTGGTCGCGCTGCGGTCTAATGCTTCGAATTGTTGCTGCGCCGCAGTTTCACGACCTGACAACCCGTCGAGCTCGGCGAGACACGCGACGCCGTGCGGCAGCGACCACGGCGGTGCAGCCAACCGGGCGCAATCGCGGCGAGCGTCGCGCCAGCGACCGACGATTTGCAGAATTCCGGCACGGGTCAGCAGCGCTTGTTGTAAAACCTGTTCATCGACGGTCGTGTTGCGGGGTGCGAGAAGTTTGTCGAGTTCGAACACGGCGGCATCGAATTCATGGCGCGACTGCAGCACGATCGCCTTCAAAAGTCGTAGCGGCGGCGCTATTTCCGGCTCGGACCACCAAGGTCGTAACCATGCTTGTGCCGCACCGAGATCGCGTGGGTCGCCGAACCGCCGGTAGCGGTCGATTGCGCGACGGGCGCCACTCGCGGCGTTGCGAGGATCGTTGTCGCCTCCACGGAGCGATCGTTGTTCGAGACGACGGCGAGCGCGCTCAGCCCCGTCGAGTAGTCGCGTCGGCAGTCGCTCGACGACGTCGTCGTCCTGCAGTGGTATCGGCAGCGTCGTACCGACTCGGGGTGCCGCCGGTGCGGCGAGCATTGCGGCCGTGCTCGTACAACCGGCGACCACGAGCACCCAACCGGTCGCGACTCGGATGCTGCGTGATCGCCGCTTCGTCACCCGATTTGAATCGGCTCGTCGGTGTCGCTCGACGGCGGTGTACCGACGCTGTCCAGCAACAACGGTTCGTCCTGCTCGCTCGTCGTCTGCACGAGGTTCAGCAGGTATTGGGTATAGGCGCCCGACGAGCCCAACGCGCTATCGGGTACGGACAATTGTGGACGGACGGTCGGTTGACTGACGTCGATCTTGCTGCGGTCTCCGCCGCCGGAGCAGGCGCCTAACAGAAACGCTGTACAGAGGATCGTCGAGCGCAACCGATTCATCGCGTGCCCCCGAGTGGATTGGCGAGATACGGAAAGTTCGGCAGTAGTGGTACCACCGCTTGGTCGACGGCGTCGTGCAGACGCAGTGAGGTTTGGCCCAACGGTACCGCCGACGGCTTGCAGGCTGCGCCGAAGCCGAGCGCGTTACCGTCGCCGTTCGCAATGCAGAGTCCACCCATTACGGCGACCAACGATACGTCCACGACGTCGTCTTTGGGGCGTCGTCCATTCGGGAAGCCGGCGTTATCGTTACCCTTCGCGAGGATGTTACCGACGATGCCGAGCCGGTTTTGCTGTGCGAATGGCACTGCCGCGATGGCGGTGTTGAGACGGAGTTCTTCAGCAGGCACGACGTTGGCGGGTTGATTGACCCCTTTGATGCCGGTCAAGAAGGTCGTGACGAGGTCGTTACGTGGCAGATTAGTGGGCGCTGCACCGGGCAGATTGAGCACCACCGATAGTAGGGCCGGCAAAGTAGGATTCGTGACGTAGTTCAAAAATTGCCCGTCATCCTTGGGTTTCGAGGCGTTGAATTTGTCTTTGTCAGGCAGACCGATTACGACTTCGTTTACGAGTGGCATGCCGAGACGCGAGACTTGCACCCAGGCGCCGCCGGCCTTATCGGCCGTTTGATGTCCCGACTTGGGGAGCGGATCGACCAAGCGCGCTTGACGCAGACTCGCGCTGGTCCAGCCACCGATCACCGTCTCTGAACCCGCGACGAGACAACTTTTATGGATCTCGAGAGCGAGTGTGGTGACGTTCTTATCGTCGATGGTGTTGGGTGCGGCGTTGATGAGGGCGGGGTCGGCGATCACCGCGACCGGCGCATTCACCAGATCGAATATCGTACCGAGGTTGACCGCGAACGGATCTTTTCTTTGGCCGACGAAAACCTTGCCGGGGAGATTGCAACCGGGGATGTTGATCGGATAGATGTGTTTGGCGGCGTATGCGGGATAGTCGGCGATCGTCTTGCGTCCTATGTTATCGACCGGCTTGTCGAACGTCGCGGTGCCCGTGGTCGCGTTCGTCACCGATGCGCGAGTGCCAGATCGGCGATCGCCGCGTACGACGTCGAGGGTATAAGTCTCGTTCAAATTGAGTGTTGCAGCGCGCGGGTCGTTAACGACGCCGGACTGAATCAACGGAATCGGAACCGACTTGTCGCCGATCGTCAGCGCAGTCGACTTCAGTGTATTTTTGAACCGGAATTGAAAAGTTAGTTCTTCTTTGCCGTCGCCGTTGTTATCGATGTGAATCTCGTACAGCGCGTTCGGGTCGAGCGAGAAATAGTTCGGGCCGCCGTAGGGGGCTTGCAGCGGCAGATAATTGGCGATCAGCGTGACATAGTCGGTGCGACCGGTCTCGTAACTCATGAACATGTAGAAGTCGGTCGCGTCGACTTTGGGCACCGTGGTGATGAAGGGTGCTTCGCGGTGGCTAGAGGCGAGCACAGTGTCGGTGGATGCAGCAATGGTGAGCATTGCACAAGCAGCGATCAAGCCGCGGCGACATGCGGTATTGGACTTTGAAGGGCGCGAGAGCTGGGCAGTGAGCATGGCGAACGCCTCGGGAAGTGAAACCTTTCCCGATCATCCGCCCGAGGAATTTTTTTCGTTAGTGACGATCGTCAGATCGTCGCGGTTCCGTCAGTCGTCAAGCTCGGTGCCGCAGTGGCTGCAATGTTTGCGATCGCTGCGCACGGGGTCGCCGCAATAAAAGCAATATTTGGTCGGGGGTCGTTCCGTCGAACCGCGCGTGAGCAGCCACGCGATCACACCGACGACGAGCACGCCGACGCCTAAAGGAACGAGTATGGGAGCCGCCACGTGATCGTCGTCTTGTGGTCGTTCAGGTTGCAGCGGTGCAGTTGCCGTAGCGCTGGGAGGGCCGGGCGTAATCCGCTCCCGCGGTCCCCCACGCGTGGGTCGACCAGATGGCGATGCGGCGCCCCGTGGCATCCGGCTGTAGCACCGAGAGCACGGTCAGCTGCCCGGGCTTCGATTCGTCGAGGAAGTGTTCGCTGCCGCTGGTGACGACGTGCCGCACGCTGCGCGCGGCGCCTTTTTCCGCGTCGGTGATCGTGGCGGCGTCGCCGCTATCGAAGGCGACGATGATCTTGTCGGTGGCGAACAGTACTTCCGGCATCGGGGATGAGACCGACAACGACTTGATGCGCACTTCGCTGCGAAAATCGCAGGTGAAGCGTTGTTCGGCGGCTCCGGCGCTTGCGGCGGCGAGCGTCAACAGCAGCAGCGGCGGTAGAATGCTACGCATCATCCCAACCTTCGAAAGTTTGGCGTCTATCCCACCCTAACGCTAATTTGTTGCGACCGCAACGATCTCTCAAAATTTTTAATTTTCTTTTAACGACACTTAGATCGACATGGCCCCATCCTCCGATATCGATTACATGCGGCGTGCGCTGGAACTCGCGCGCGGTGCGGCCGCGCGCGGTGAGGTGCCGGTGGGCGCCGTCTTGGTGCGGGACGGGGAGATCTTGGCCGAGGGCGCAAATCAGCCGATCACGACCCACGACCCGACTGCGCATGCCGAGATCGTCACGCTGCGCGCCGCCGGTTCGGTCCTCGCCGATTACCGGCTGGCCGGCGCCACGCTCTATGTCACGCTCGAGCCCTGCGCGATGTGCGCTGCGGCGCTAGTGCACGCTCGAGTCGCGCGGGTCGTGTTCGGCGCCTGGGACCCTAAAGCCGGTGCGGCCGGCAGTATCACCGACGTTTTCGCCATCCCGCAGTTGAACCACCGCGTGGACGTCTTCGGCGGAGTGCTGGCGGACGAATGCGGTACTCTGTTGTCCGATTTTTTCCGCGCCCGGCGCCTATGAAACCCACACTCTCGCTCACCGAGGGGTCGATCCCTCGAGCCTTGTTCACATTCGCGATCCCGATCTTGCTCGGTAACGTTCTGCAGTCGGTGAACGGCTCCATCAACGCCATCTGGATCGGCAAGTACTTGGGCGCGGCCGCGCTGACCGGCGCGAGCAACGCGAACATCGTCATGTTCCTGCTGCTCGGCTCGGTGTTCGGTATCACCATGGCCTCGACGATCCTGATCGCGCAGAACGTCGGCGCCCAAAAGCTCGCTGAGGCGAAGCGCGTGGTCGGCACCAGTGCGACTTTTTTCTTCGTGCTGTCTTTGATCTTCTCGCTGCTCGGTTATTTTCTGAGTCCCACGATCCTCGAATGGATGTCCACGCCGAAAGACGCCATCCACTTCGGCGCCGACTACATGCGCGTGATGTTCGTTGGTTTGCCAGCGTCCTATGCGTTCTTTTTTGTGAACGGCGCCTTGCGTGGCGCGGGCGACTCGAAGACACCGTTCGCATTTTTGGTGATGTCGGTGGCGCTCGATATCGCGCTCAACCCCTTGTTCATCTTCGGTCTCGGGCCGATTCCGGCGCTCGGCATCGCAGGCTCCGCGTTTGCGACCTTGATTTCACAGTCGGCGAGTCTTGCGGCGTTGTTGATCACGATCTACCGTCGGCGTAATCCGCTTGCCTTACATGCCGGCGAAGGGCACTTGCTGCGCATCGACTGGAACATCGTACGCTCGCTGGTATTCAAAGGTTTGCCGATGGGCCTGCAGATGATCGTGCTGTCCTCGAGTATGGTGTTGTTCTTAGGCGTCGTGAATCAATTCGGCTCGGACACCTCCGCGGCGTTTGCGGCCGACATGCAGCTCTGGAACTACGTGCAGATGCCCGCGCTCGCGCTCGGCGCAGCGGTGTCGTCGATGGCGGCGCAGAACATCGGCGCAGGACTTTGGAATCGGGTCACGGAAACCGCGCGCTTTGCCGTGCTGTTCAATTTTTTGCTGACGGGCGTGCCGGTGCTCGTGATTTATATCTTGAGTCAGCACTTCATCGGCGTGTTCTTACCGGCCGGCAGTCCGGCGTTGGCGATCGCCGAGCACGCCAACCACATCATCCTTTGGTCGTTCCCGCTGTTCGGGGTGTCGATGGTGTTGTCGGGCGTCGTGCGGGCCGCGGGCGCGGTGATTCCGCCCTTGCTGGTGCTGGTGCTCGCCCTGCTGGTCGTGCGGGCGCCACTCGCCCAATACAGCATCAGCCACTGGGGCGTGGACGGCGTTTGGTGGAGTTTTGCGATCTCGGCGATCGTCGCCATGTCCTTGTCGGTCCTGTATTACCGCCCGGATGAGCGCCTGAAGTCGCCGTCCGGGGGCGTTTTCGGTATGATGCGCGCCCCCGGAGGTACCGAAGTGGTCATAACGGCGCCGACTCGAAATCGGATGGTCGGTTAATCCCGGCACGTGAGTTCGAATCTCACCCTCTCCGCCACTTCTCCACGCGCGATCCAATGCCGCCGAGTCACATCTACAAAGTGATGTTCGTGAACCAGGGCAAGACCTACGAGGTCTATGCCCGCAAGGTGTCGCATGGCAACTTGTTCGGCTTCATCGAAATCGAAGAACTCGTCTTCGGCGAACGGTCGACCGTCGTGCTCGACCCGGGTGAGGAGCGCATCAAGTCGGAGTTCGAGGGCGTGAAGCGCAGCTACCTGCCGTTGCACTCCGTATTGCGCATCGACGAAGTGCGCAAAGGCGGCGTCAGCAAAATCAGCGCCTACGAAGGCGGTAACGTCGCGCAGTTTCCGATGCCGGTCTACTCGCAACCCGCGGGTGACGGCGCGCCCAAGAAATAGGCCGACGCGGTCCATGATCGTTCGCGGATCGGCCGCGCTCTCCGACTTCCGGCTCGCCAAACTGCTCGAACGTCTGCGCACGACCGTGCCACAGGTCGTGGCGGTTTCGACGCGCTACGTGCACGTCGTCGATCTCGAGCGCCCACTCGAAGGCGAGCGCGCGGCGCTGCTCCACAGCTTGTTGCACTACGGCACGCGCGCCGCGCATCTCGAGGCGCCCGATCGCACGGACGTCGCCACCGATCTTTGGGTGTTGCCACGCGCCGGCACGATTTCGCCGTGGGCGAGCAAGGCCACCGACATCGCACGAGTGTGCGGTCTCGCGGCAGTGCGACGCATCGAGCGCGGCATCCAATTCACGCTGCACAGCGCCTCACCGCTCTCGAGCCCGCAACTCGAGGCGCTCGCGCCGCTGCTGCACGATCGCATGACCGAGCGCGTCGTCACTTCGCTCGCCGCGCTTGATCGTGGTGGCGGCGAAGAAACCCCACGACCGTTGCGAAGAGTTTCGCTCGCACAGGGACGCGTCGCTCTGGAGCGCGCCAACCTCGAGCTCGGTCTCGCGCTGTCGAGTGACGAAATCGATTACCTGCTGCACGCATTCGCGACCCTCGGCCGCGATCCGAGCGACGTCGAGTTGATGATGTTCGCGCAGGCGAATTCCGAGCATTGTCGGCACAAGATTTTCAACGCGGATTGGATTGTCGACGGCAATGTGCAAGCGAAATCTTTGTTCGCGATGATCCGGAACACGCATGCACATGCGCCGCAAGGCGTGCTCAGCGCCTATCGTGACAACGCCGCGGTGATCGAGGGCGTGGTCGACGGTCTGCGCTGGTTCCCCGATCCGACGGATGGCATCTACCGCGCCCATCGCGAACCAATCGACATTTTGATGAAGGTCGAGACGCACAATCATCCGACGGCGATCTCGCCCTTCCCGGGTGCCTCGACCGGTTCGGGTGGTGAAATTCGCGACGAGGGCGCGACCGGTATTGGCGCCAAGCCGAAAGCGGGACTGGTCGGTTTTTCGGTCTCGCATCTAAGAATCCCGGGGTTCGAGCAGCCGTGGGAACACACCCAAGGTAAGCCCGATCGCATCGCCTCGGCGCTCGAGATCATGATCGACGGCCCGCTCGGCGCCGCGGCATTCAACAACGAATTCGGCCGACCCGGAATTTGTGGGTATTTCCGCACGCTCGAGCTCGTAACACCGAACGCGGTGGCCGGTCGCTCGCGCGGCTATCACAAGCCGATCATGATCGCCGGTGGACTCGGCAACGTGCGCCGCTCGCACGTCGAGAAACACGATTGTCCGCCCGGCGCGAAACTCGTGGTGCTCGGCGGCCCATCGATGCTGATCGGTCTCGGTGGTGGCGCGGCATCGTCGGTCGGCGCCGGTAATTCTTCGGCGGATCTCGATTTCGCTTCGGTGCAGCGCGGTAATCCCGAGATGCAGCGCCGCGCACAGGAAGTGATCGATCGCTGCTGGGCGCAGGGCGAGCAAAATCCGATTCTGTTGATTCACGACGTCGGTGCGGGTGGATTGTCGAACGCCGTGCCCGAGGCCGTGGCGCACAGCGGGCGTGGTGCGATCGTCGATCTGCGTGCGGTGCTCTCCGACGAGCCCGGCATGTCGCCGATGGAGCTCTGGTGTAACGAGTCGCAGGAGCGCTACGTGCTCGTGATCGCGGCCGATCGCATCGCCGCGTTCGAAGCGTTGTGCGCACGCGAACGTTGCCCGCATGCGGTGATCGGCACACTCACCGACGACGGTCGTTTGTTGGTGCGCGACGCCTTGCACGGTGACGAACCGGTCGACATGCCGATCGACGTGCTGCTCGGCAAAACGCCGCGTATGCTGCGCGACGTCAAAACCGAGACGCCGAAGACCAGCGCCTTCGACCTCACGGCGCTAGAGCCGCGTGAAGCGTTGCGACGCGTGCTGCGGTTTCCCGCCGTGGCCGACAAAACTTTCCTCATCACCATCGGTGATCGCACCGTCGGCGGTATGATTTCGCGTGATCAGCTGGTCGGACCGTGGCAGGTACCGGTCGCCGATTGCGGTGTGACCACGGCAGATTATTTCGGCGTAGCGGGCGAGGCGATGGCCATGGGCGAGCGTACGCCCGTCGCCTTGTTGTCTGCCGCGGCGGCGGCGCGACTCGCCGTTTGCGAAGCGATCACCAATATTTTGGCGGCCGACGTGCGCGCGCTGCGCGACGTGCGTTTGTCGGCGAACTGGATGGCCGCATGCGGCGAGCCGGGCGAGGATGCCGCCCTGTATGCCGCCGTTCGCGCCGTGGGCGAGGAACTATGTCCCGCGCTAGGCATCGCGATCCCGGTCGGCAAAGATTCTTTGTCGATGCGTACCGCTTGGCAGGACGCGAGCGGCACGCAGTCGGTGGTCGCGCCGGTTTCTTTGATCGTGTCCGCGTTCGCCCCGGTCGGTGACGTGCGGCGGACGCTGACGCCTCAATTGCGCACCGACGTCGGTGCGACGAGCTTGTTGTTGATCGATCTTGCCGCCGGTCGTCAGCGTCTCGGCGGCTCGGTGCTCGCGCAGGTCTATGCGCAGCTCGGTGACGAACCCGCCGATTTCGAACAGCCACGACGACTGATCGCGCTCGCCGCCGCGCTCGCGGAGTTGCGCGCCGCGGCGCGCGTGCTCGCGTATCACGATCGCTCCGATGGCGGCGTCGCCGTGACCTTGATCGAGATGGCGTTCGCCGGGCATTGCGGACTCGAGATCGAACTGCCGCTCACTGCTGGTGCGGCGGGCCTTGCCGCACTGTTCGCCGAAGAGCCGGGCGTCGTCTTGCAGGTACGCGACACGGAGCTCGAGGTGGTCGAGCGAACGCTGGCCGCGCACGGGCTCGGCGAGTGCACGCACCGCATCGGTCGACCGACCGACACGCCGCGCATCGTGCTGCGCGCGGGTGCGGTGTTGATCGACGAGTCTTGGGAAACGCTGAAGCGCGAATGGTCCGAGACCTCATTTCGCATGCGCGCGCTGCGCGACGATCCGCAGTGTGCGCAGGAAGAATTTGAGTCGGCGACGCGTTTCGATGCGCCGCCGCTCGTGGTCGATTTGCCTTTCGAGCCGGACGTCGATGTGGCAGCCCCGTATATCGCGAGCGGTGCGCGACCGAAGGTCGCAATCCTGCGCGAGCAAGGGGTCAACAGCCAAGCCGAGATGGCGGCGGTGTTCGATCGCGCCGGCTTCGAAACCCACGATTTGCACATGACCGACTTGATCGCGAGTCGGCGTGGGCTCGAAGAGTTTCGTGGGTTGGTCGCCTGCGGTGGCTTTTCGTACGGTGACGTACTTGGCGCCGGCGAGGGCTGGGCGAAATCGATTTTGTTCAATCCGCGGCTGCGTGCCGCCTTCGCAGAATTCTTTGATCGATCGGATGCGTTCGCGCTCGGTGTCTGTAATGGCTGTCAGATGATGGCGCAACTCGCGCCAATCATTCCGGGCGCCGAGCACTGGCCGCGATTCGTGCGCAATCGCGTCGAGCAATTCGAGGCGCGATCGACGCTGGTCGAGGTGCAGTCGTCACCGTCGATCTTGTTCGCGGGTATGGCGGGTGCGCTGTTGCCGATCGCGGTGTCGCACGGTGAGGGTCGCGCAGAATTTACCGACGCTCGACACGCGGCGCTCTGTGCCGGCTCGAGTACGGTCGGTTTGCGCTACGTCACCGGGCGCGCAGCGATCGCCAGTGCATATCCGGCCAATCCAAATGGTTCGCCCGACGGGCTCGCTGCGCTGTGCAATCTCGACGGCCGCATCACCATCACCATGCCGCATCCCGAGCGCGTGTTCCGTAACGCGCAAATGTCGTGGCGACCCGACGACGCCGGCGAATACTCCGCCTGGATGCGGATGTTCCGCAATGCGCGGGTGTGGGTCGACTGAGGTTCGTCAGCGGGTGAGCGGTTTGTAGCGGATGCGATGCGGTTGCAACGCATCTTCGCCGCGACGTTTGCGATAGTCCTCGACGTATTCTTGATAGTTCCCTTCGAACCACACGACTTCCGAATTACCTTCGAAGGCGAGGATGTGGGTCGCGATGCGATCGAGGAACCAGCGATCGTGCGAGATCACCACCGCACAGCCGGGATAGGCGAGCAACCCTTCTTCGAGCGCGCGTAGCGTTTCGACGTCGAGATCGTTGGTCGGTTCGTCGAGCAGCAGCACGTTGCCACCTGACTTCAAAACTTTGGCGAGATGCACGCGATTGCGCTCGCCGCCCGACAGCTCGCCGATCAACTGCTGTTGTTGCGTGCCTTTGAAATTGAAGCGGCCCACGTAGCCGCGTGAGGGCGTTTCGTAGTTGCCGACTTTGATGAGATCGAGGCCGTTGGAAATTTCCTGCCACACGGAATTCTTGTCGTTCAACGCTTGCCGTGACTGGTCGACATAGGCGAGCTTCACGGTCGTGCCGACGCGAATTTCGCCGGCATCGGGTTTTTCCACGCCCGTGAGCATGCGGAACAAGGTCGTTTTACCGGCGCCGTTCGGGCCGATGATGCCAACGATGCCGCCCGGGGGTAGGTTGAAGTTTAAATTGTCGATCAACAGGCGATCACCGAAGGCTTTGCGCAAGCCTTTGGCCTCGATCACAAGATCGCCGAGGCGCTCGCCCGGCGGAATGTAGATTTCGTTGGTTTCGTTACGCTCTTGGAATTCGCGCGATGCGAGTTCTTCGTAACGCTGCATGCGTGCTTTGCTCTTCGCTTGGCGCGCTTTCGGATTTTGACGGACCCACTCGAGTTCGCGCTCGAGTGTTTTGCGCAGCGCCTCGCGCTCGCGCTCTTCCTGTGCCAGACGCTTTTCTTTTTGTTCGAGCCAGGAGGAGTAGTTACCGTGATAGGGAATGCCGTGGCCACGGTCGAGTTCGAGGATCCACTCCGCGACGTTGTCGAGGAAATAGCGATCGTGGGTCACCGCGATCACGGTGCTCGGATATTCCTCCAAATATTTTTCCAACCAAGCGATCGATTCCGCATCGAGGTGGTTGGTCGGTTCGTCGAGCAACAGCATGTCGGGTGCCGAGAGCAACAAGCGGCAGAGCGCAACGCGACGTTTCTCACCACCGGAGAGTTTGTCGATTTTCGAATCCCAAGGCGGTAAGCGTAGTGCGTCAGCGGCGATCTCGAGCTTGCGATCGAGCTCCCAGCCGCCGGCCGCGTCGATGTCGTCTTGTAGTTTCGCCTGCTCTTCGAGCAGTTTGTTCATCTCGTCGTCGGACATCGGTTCGGCGAATTTTTCGCTGATCGCATTGAAGCGCTCGAGCTTCGCGAACATCCCGCCGATGCCTTGCACGACTTCTTCGCGCACCGACTTCGCCGGATCGAGTTCGGGTTCCTGCGGCAGATAGCCGACGCGGATGCCGGTTTGCGGACGCGCTTCGCCTTCGATGTTCGAATCGAGACCCGCCATGATCTTGAGCAGCGTCGATTTTCCCGAGCCGTTCAAGCCGAGCACACCGATCTTCGCGCCGGGAAAGAACGACAGACTGATGTCGCGCAAGATGTGGCGCTTCGGCGGCACGATCTTGCCGACGCGGTTCATCGTGTAAATGTATTGGGCCGCAAAAAAACTCGGGCGCGCATTATGTCGGAGAGCGCTGCGCTTGGCGATCTGCGGGGCGGTCCGTGATAGCCTCGGACCCATCATGAGCGCGGAAGTTCTGGTGATCGCCGGGGAGCGTCTCGCCCGTTACGGGTTCGGGCAGCAGCACCCGTTCGGCACCGATCGGCATGCTGCGTTCTACCGCGAATTCGCAGCGCGCGGGCTCGAACAGCGCTGCCTCGTCGAAGAGACGCGCATGGCGAGTTGCGAAGAACTGCAACTCTTCCACACCGCCGAGTACGTTGAATTCGTGCGCACGCGATCCAACGAAGGTTCCGGGCATCTTGATGGCGGCGATACGCCGGTGTTCCGCGGGGTGTTCGAAGCCGCCTCGGACGTCGTCGGCGGTGCGTTATCGGCTGCCGAGGCGATGATGTTCGGGCGCGTGCGACGCGCCTTCGTGCCGATCGCGGGTTTGCATCACGCCGGTCGGCGCGGCGCTGCGGGTTTTTGTGCCTTGAACGACTGTGGTGTCGTCATCGAGTGGTTACGCGCAACGCGCGGTCTCGAACGCATCGCCTACGTCGACATCGACGCGCATCACGGCGACGGCGTCTATTACGCCTTCGAGCAAGACCCCGGCGTGATTTTTGCCGATCTCCACGAGGACGGACGCTTCTTATATCCGGGCACCGGTGGCGCCGACGAAACCGGCACGGGCGCGGCCGTCGGCACCAAACTCAACCTGCCGCTACAACCGGGCGCGGACGATGCGGCCTTCGATGCCGCATGGGCGCGCGTGCTGCGACATCTCGAGGCGCGCGCGCCGGAATTCATCGTACTGCAATGCGGCGCGGACAGCCTCGCGGGCGACCCGCTCGCACATCTGTCGTTCACGGCCGCCGCCCATCGACGCGCAGCGCGCGATCTGACCGCTCTCGCCGAACGGCTCGGTCACGGGCGCGTGCTCGCGCTCGGCGGTGGCGGTTACGACCGCGGCAACATCGCGCGCGGCTGGAACGCGGTGGTGGAGGGGTTGTTCGTTTAGAATATCGGCATTCCCTTTGCCTGCCCCGAGGCTTTCGCCGATGTTTCCAGCCGACGCCCAGATCGCGGGATTCGATCCCGAACTCGCCGCTTCCATGCTCGCCGAACGGCAACGCCAGGAAGACCACATCGAACTCATCGCCTCCGAGAACTACGCGAGCCCTCGCGTGCTCGAAGCGCAAGGGTCGGTGCTGACCAATAAATACGCCGAAGGTTATCCGGGTAAACGCTATTACGGTGGCTGCGAATACGTCGACGTCGCCGAGACTTTGGCGATCGAGCGCGCCAAAAAACTCTTCGGTGCCGATTACGCCAACGTGCAGCCGCACTCGGGTT
>RGUL01000055.1 GCA_010027845.1 Gammaproteobacteria bacterium | reverse complement strand
GATCGCGAGCTCGCGATCGTCATCGACGGACTCGGCGATGGCGTGCGCGGCAACGCACCGCGGGTCGATCTCGCAGCCCATGCGGAGCGACTCACGCAGTTGCAAGGTGAGCGCCTCGCATCCGTCGCGGCGCGCGAACGCACGGCAGCCGAGCGATTTCGCGCCGCGTTCGCCACCGCTGCCGGCACCCGACAACTCGATGGCGGCTTGTTGCTCCAACACGTCGCGCCGGGCGCGGGCGCCTCGCCTGCCGAGGGCGACGAGGTCACGGTGCATTACGTCGGCAGCCTGATCGACGGCACCGTGTTCGACAGCTCGCGCAGTCGCGGTGCGCCGGCGACCTTGCCGTTACACGGCGTGATCGCCTGCTGGACCACCGCGCTGCAAGCGATGAAGGTCGGCGGTCGCAGTCGTATCGTTTGCCCGCCCGACCTCGCCTATGGCGAACGCGGCGCACCACCGACGATCAAACCTGGCGCGACGCTGGTGTTCGACATCGAACTGCTGGCGATCGCACGTTAACGCTCTGCGGAGAATCCCATGTCACGATCTTTGCCCTTTTTGTTGTCCGCCCTAACGCTCGTCGTTCCCGCCGCTGCGCTCGCGCAGATGGGGCCGCCGGCGCCCAAAAGCGATATCGCGCAGCGCATCGAAAAAGCGCTCGCCAGCAACATTCGCACCGACGACGAACGTTCGCGCGACGCCAAAGAACGCAAGCCCGTCCCGACCCTCGAATTCTTCGGCTTGCGGGCCGACAGCAAAGTGATCGAGTTGCTCCCGGGCGCTGGTTGGTACACCAAAGTGCTCGGTCAGGTGCTCGCCGAAAAGGGTGACTACGCGATCGCGCTCGGCGCCGGTCGCCTCGAACCGAAACTCAAAGAATGGAAGCTCGACAAGACGCGTTCGATTCCGGACAAATCACCGCTCAAGCCGTCTGGGCAGATGGGCGTGTTCGCGACCGACGCCATCGACCTGCAAGCGACCGACGTTGATCTCGTGCTCACCTTCCGCAACTATCACAACATGGACGCACCGACGCGCGCCTTGCTCAACCGTGCGGTGTTCAAAGCGCTGAAGCCGGGCGGCGTCTACGGCATCGTCGATCACACCCGGCGTCACAACGAACCGGCATCCGTCGAAACGTGGCGGCGTGTCGATCCGGTGCTGGTCATCAAAGAAGTGCTCGATGCGGGCTTCGTCTTCGAAGCCTATAGCGACCTGCACTATCGTCCGGATGACGATCTGCGCTTCGACAGCCAACGCGACTCACTCAAGGGTTACAGCGACCGCTTCACTTTGAAGTTCCGCAAGCCTGCCAAGTAATTCGTGTACGCGCTGTACATCACGAATAAAAATTACTCCTCCTGGTCGTTACGGCCCTGGGTGCTGATGCGCACCCTCGGCATTTCCTTCGAGGAGCGCCTGGTGCCTTTGCCGGCGAGTGACGTCAGCGCGGAATTCCGTAAGTTCGCGCCCAACGGTCGCGTGCCTTGTCTGCACGACGACGATGTCGTGGTGTGGGACTCGCTCGCGATCGTCGAATATCTCGCCGAACGTCATCCGGGCGTCTGGCCAGAGAACTCACGGGCGCGGGCCTACGCCCGCTCGGCGAGCGCAGAAATGCATTCGGGCTTCAGTGCACTTCGCCATCATTGCAGCATGAGTGTCGGCCAAAGAATTACGCTCCGCGAACGCCCACCCGCGCTGGCCACCGAACTCGCACGCCTGTCACGATTGTGGACCGACGGCTTGACGCGTTTCGGTGGCCCATGGCTTGCCGGCGCGACGTTCACTGCGGTCGATGCGTTCTTCGCACCGGTCGCGTATCGGCTGCGTGGCTATGGCATAGCACTCGACTCCGCCTGCGACGATTACGTCGCGCGTTTGCTGGCACTGCCGGCGATGCAAGATTGGGAACATGCGGCGCTACGCGAACCGTGGCGCGACGAACCGCACGAGCGAGAAATTCGGGCCCTCGCCGCCTCGATCGTCGACCTGCGCTTGCCGCTAAACGACTGACCTCTCTTTAGGAACACGACGATGGTAGACCGCAGACGATTCATCACCACGGCGTCGCTGGCCGCTGCCGCGGCCATGGCTAACGCACGGGGTGCGAATGGCAAAGGCACCACACGCCGTAGCGGCACGCCCGATCGCTCACGCGTGTGGCGCATCGGCACACCGCCGTCGATCGCGAATCTGCAACTGGTCATGCGCGACACACCGACGCCCGCTGCCGACGAGGTCTTGGTGCGCGTCGCCGCATCGTCGATCAATGCACGCGATCGCGGCATCGTCGCCGGCTTCTTTCCGATCGGCGCGAACAAAGCATCGATCCCGCTCAGCGAGGGCGCGGGTGAAGTGATCGCGGTCGGTGCGAACGTGTCGCGCATCAAAGTCGGCGATCGGGTCGCGAGCTGTCACTTTCCGCGCTGGGTCACCGGTCGCTGGAGCCCTGACGTCTACGAAAACGACATCGGTAACACGCTCGACGGCTGGCTCGGCGAGAAGGTGATCTTGCCGGAGTCCGGGATCGTCGTCCTGCCCAAAGAAATCTCCTACGAATCCGCAGCGACCCTCGCCTCCTCGGGTGTTACGGCGTGGCACGCGCTATTCGAGATCGCGCGATTGCGACCCGGCCAGACGGTACTCACGCTGGGCACCGGCGGCGTCTCGACCATCGGCCTACAACTGGCGAAGGCAGCCGGTGCGCGCGTCGTCGTCACCTCGTCGCGCGATGACAAAATCGCGCGGATGCGCGAGCTCGGCGCCGACGTCGGCGTCAACTACCGCACGACACCGGCATGGGGTGATCGCGTGCGCGAACTCACCGGCGGCGTCGACGTCGTGCTCGAGAACGTCGGTCGCCCGACGCTCGACGAGTCGATGAATGCCTGCGCACCGGGTGCGACCATCGTGATGATCGGCACCGGTCCGTTGCCCAAAGAATTACCGAAGATGCCAGGATTCTACCAAAAGAATCTTTGGTTGAAGGCGATCAGTAACGGCAGCCGGCAAATGTTCGAGGACTTGCTTGGCGGCATGGTGACCATGAAGATCCAGCCGGTAATCGAGCGACGGTTCGCGTTCGACGAGGCGATCGCGGCATTTCGCGAGATGGAGGCCGGCGATCACGTCGGCAAGGTGCTGATCCGTCACGGGTGATCCGTCACGGGTGATCCGTCACGGGTGATCCGCCACGACTGAGCCGCACTGATCGCAAGGGCGACGTCGATGTGCGAACATCGGCGCATGAATACGCTGTCACGCCGTGCGCACGGCTCGCTTGCGCTCCTCGCCGCCGTCTCGTTCCTCGTATCGCTCATCGCCCGGCCCGCCTCGGCCGGCGAGGCGGCCGTCGCCACCTCGGAGCGGCACGCCACCGAAACTGCTGTCGCGGTGCTTTCTGCTGGCGGCAATGCGGTCGATGCCGCGGTCGCCACCGCCTTCGTGCTCGCCGTCACGTACCCCGAAGCGGGCAACATCGGTGGCGGTGGCTTCGCCACACTGACCCGCGGCGGCGAAGCGAAGTTTCTCGACTTCCGCGAGACCGCGCCGCGTGCGGCGACGCGCGACATGTATCTGGACGCGAGCGGCAAAGTGGTCCCCGACTCCAGTCTCGTCGGCCACCGTGCCGCGGGCGTGCCGGGCACGGTCGCTGGTCTTTGGGAGCTACACCGACAACACGGCTCGAAGCCGTGGCGCGAACTTTTGCAACCTGCGATCCGACTCGCGCGCGAAGGTTTCGTCCCGCCGCCGCAACTGATCGCTCGTACCACCGAAAAAGCGCGCAGCGTCAAAGATCGCACCAACTTCGCCGCGCACTTCGGCGCACTCGCGGCCGACAAACCGTTCGTACAAGCCGATCTCGCACGCACGCTCGAACGCATCGCCACCCGCGGTCCGAACGGTTTTTACCGTGGTGAAACCGCAAAACTCGTCGCCGCCGAAATGCGTCGCGGCGGTGGCTTGATCACCGAGAACGATCTGCGCGACTACAAACCCGTGTGGCGCGCGCCGCTGCGCACCACTTGGCGAAAATACGAACTCGTCACCGCACCGCCGCCGAGTTCGGGGGGCATCGCGCTCGTGCAATTGCTGCGCATGAAGGACGCGCTCGCGCCGCGCTTCGAGGGCATCGCGCACAACTCCGGGCAGTACGTACATCTTGTTGCCGAGATGGAAAAACGCGTGTTCGCGGATCGCGCCCAATATTTGGGTGATCCGGACTTCGTCAAAGTGCCGGTCGACCGCCTCACCGATCCGCAGTATGTCGCGCGCCGTGCGAGCGAAGTCGATCCGGGCGGTATTTCAAAACTCACCAACATTCGTCCCGGTCTGCCGGAATCGCTAGAGACCACGCACTTCGCGATCGTCGACGGCGCGGGTGACGCGGTCGCGATCACCTACACGTTGAACGGCTCGTTCGGCAACGCGGTGGTGGTCGAAGGCGCTGGCTTCTTGCTCAACAACGAAATGGACGATTTCAGCATCAAACCCGGCGAACAAAATTTCTACGGCGTCGTCGGCGGTTCGGCCAACGAAATCGCACCGGGCAAGCGCATGTTGTCGTCCATGACGCCGACGATCCTGTTGCAGGACGGCAAAGTGCACATGGTCATCGGTACACCCGGCGGCTCGACGATCTTCACCTCCGTGTTCCAAGGTATCGTTAACGTCGAAGATTTCGGCATGACGCCCTTACAAGCGGTCGGCGCGGCGCGCTTCCATCATCAACTGCTACCACCGACGCGCATCGTCTACAGCCGATGCTGCAGCTTGCCCGAGGCCGCACTGGCCGAACTGCGCTCACGCGGCTACGACATGGTGCGTAACCCTTGGGAGTTCGGCGACCTGCAACTGATCCGCTACGACGCGAACGGTAAAGCCGAAGCGGCCTCGGATCCGCGCGGTCGTGGCACGAGCCAGGTGATTTCTTTGCCAGCGCGCAAATAGCGCCGGCGCTCAGCCGAGAAATTCGCGCAGCGCAGCCGCGAAGTCGTGGGTGATCGAGTCGATGAACCCGTGCGCGTGCGCGGGCAGTTCGAGCAGGCGTGCATCGCGCAGCAGCGTAAGCCCGCGCGGCGTCTGCAGGGCGAGGTCGTCGGCGGGGTTCACGACCAACACCGGTTGCGTGACCTTCGGCAGCGCTGCGGCGAGATCGTAATCAAACGCGGCTCGATGCCCCCAAGGCGCAAACGGCCCGCCACGCAACCCTTCGGAAAAATTGCGCGCCAACACTTCGAGTGGCACCGCCGGGCCGTAAAATCTTTGTAGGTTGAGCCAGGATTCGACCAGGTGGCTGCCATCGGCTCGCAGTTCGCGGCCGCGATATTCGGCGCGAAACGCGGCACGCTCTTCGGCCGTGAACACCGGGCAAGAAATCTGCACGACACGTCGCAAAAGCTTCGGCCTTGCGACGGCGAGCGCGATCGCCGTCATCGCGCCGGTGTGATAGCCGAGCACGTCGATCTGCGTGTGCCCTAAAGCGTCGGCGAGGTGCGCGACGCAGGCGGCGTAATCCTCGATCGACGGTGGCGCGGGTGGCGCATCGGATTCACCGAAGCCCGGCGTGTCGAGTGCGATCACTTCGCGATCGCGGCCCATTTCGACGAGTAGCGCATCGAAAATACGACTCGAGTTCGGGCTCATGTGCAACAGATAGAGCGGCACCGCGGTAGACGAGTCGCACGCACGGCGGTAATGCAGCAAGCCGTACGGCCCGGCGTGGTACTGCGCACGAACCTCGTGCTCGACGTGCGTCGGAGCGGCCGTACGCATCGAGGTATCGGCATGCGCCGAGGATGCCACCGGTGCCATCTCCTCGGTGGCACTGTCATCCAAAAATTCACGCACCAAAGCCGCCGCATCGTCGGTGTGGAAGTCCAAAAATCCGTGGGCCCAGTTCGGTAACTCGACAAATCGTCCGGTGCGTAATAGCGCCGCAGCTCGGCGCGTCGGTACGGCGAGATCGTCGTTCGGACACAGCAATAAAATCGGCTGTGCGACACGCGGCAATTCCTCGGCATGCTGCACGTCAAACGCTGCGCGATAGGTGTGATGTGCGTGTGCCGCAGCACGCAAGCCTTCGGCGACTTCACGCTGCACGAACCAGGCATCAGCGTCTGGATCTTTGAACGCCCAATGCCCCTGCCAACGCGCCTGCAAATGGGCGCCGTCACGAAGCGGCGTTTCACCGTCCGCCCCGAGCGAGGCCCGTTGTGCCGCGAGCTCTGCCGATGTGTACACCGGCGCCGACACCAGCACGAGACGGCGAACCTGCTGCGGTCGCGCGCGCGCGAGTGCTAACGCGATCTTCGAACCGGTGTGATAGCCCATCACATCGACTCGGGTCAGATCGTGCGTCACGGCCAAATGATCGAGCAACTCACCGAGCGCTGCTGCGTGACCGTCGATGCTGACGGTGCCCGCGCGCAACGGCGACAAACCGAAGCCCGGCGTATCGGCGGCGATCGCGATGCGATCAAGCCCCATTGCGGCGATGAATCGCGCATAGACGCGACCGGAATTGGGCGTGAGATGGATACAGAGCAGCGGTACGCGCTGCGGTGCGCTCTCGAAGCTCGCAGCGTCTTCGGGCAAGGCGATGCGGTAATGCAGCACACCCGACGGCAGCGTGACGTATCGTCGCTGCACGTTCGCGGGCGTGCGCCAAAAGTCCGCCGCGGCCTCGAAATTTTCGCTGCCGCTCACCACCGACGATCAGTCGCGATAAGAGGGGTCACGCCGTTCGAGTCGGCGCAACAAGGTCGGCCAAAGAAAAGCACCGCCGAGTCCACCCGTTTGCACACGCACCGCTTCGGCGACACCGGCGATGATGGCGGGATCGACGTGAATCAACTCGCCGCCACCGGCTTGCGCCGCGATCTGAATCTGACACGCCGACTCGAAGAGATACATCGCCAAAAACGCATCGGCGATCGTCGGCCCAACCGTCAGCAGTCCGTGATTGCGCAAACAAAGACAAGTGGCGCGACCGAGATCGGCTTGCAAGCGCGGCTTCTCGTCCGCCCGAAAGGCGACGCCTTCGTAATCGTGATACGCGAGCGAGGCGAGCACGAAAGTGCTCTGCTGCGAGATCGGTAACACACCGTGTTTTTGGGCCGACACGGCGACACCCGCGCGCGTGTGCGTATGCAACACGCATAGCGCATCGTCGCGCACTTCGTGGACGGCACTGTGGATCACGAACCCCGCAGGATTCACGAGGAACGGCGACTCGTGCAATTTGTTGCACTGCGCATCGACCTTGACGAGCGACGATGCCGTGATCTCGTCGAACGCGAGGCCGTAAGGATTGATCAAAAAATGGTGGTCCGGGCCCGGAATCCGCGCACTGATGTGCGTGAACACGAGATCGCTCCAACCAAATTGGTCGACGAGACGATATGCGGCTGCGAGATCGCAGCGCAGCTGCCATTCGGCATCGGTGACTTTACCCTTCAAAGATGGAATACCGAGATTCACACTCATGATTCGATCCCGTAGATGCGGTGGCGTTCGGGTGTCAGCAAGCCGAGCATCGTGCCCTCACGCGACAAACGGCGCGAGCGCGCACCGAGACCATCGGCACCGAAGGCCTTGGTGATCATCGCTTCCCAAATTTCTTGCGCTTCGTCGTCGACCCGGACCTCGATACGGCCCCAGACGATGACGTGCGCCATCACCGTCGGCCGCGAGATCGCCACGCAGGCACGCGGATCGCGCTCGAGATTGCGTACTTTTTGTTTGCCGGTGAGGCTGAAGAGCAAATGCGGCGCCCGCACACCCATCATCATCGGCGTGACGTGCGGTGCGCCATCGCGCCCGATGGTTGATAAATGTACCCAGTCGGAAGGTTGGTGCAGCGATTCGATCGCCGCGAGCAGTTTCGCGTCCATCGACCGAAGATAGCACGCTAGCGTGCCGCCCTCGCCCGCAGTACCGGCTGGATCACCACCGCCGACAAAATCAGCAGCACGCCGGCGTAAAACCCCAGCGACAACTCACGATCTTCGCGGAACCACAGCGCGGCGATGACGATCGCGTAGACGGGTTCGAGATTGAGTGCGAGTTGGGTCGCGAAGGCGCTGATGTGCTGCAAAGCGCGCAACCAAAGCACGTAGGGCAATAGCGTGCAGGCCACCGCCAACACCAGCAAGAGCACGAGGTCGTCACGGCTCGGCACCGACAGCAAGGTTTCGACGCCCTCGACGAGCAACATACCCGCCGCCACGAACAACGTGCCGGCGCCGATTTGGATGAAGGTCAACGCTTCGGCACTACCGGCGCCGACGTGCCGCTTGTTCAAGGACGACAGCAAGGCCGTGAGGAACGCCGAGAGGATACCGATGCCGAGCCCGGGCAGCATGCCTGCCGGAATGCCGCCGGCCACCAGCATCACACCCGGCACTGCAACCAGACCCAATAAAAACTCACGCGGCTCGTAGGGTCGACCGGTCAAACGCGGTTCGAGCGCCGCGGTGAAGATCGAGCCGAGTGCGACGCAACTCACGGCGACCGATGCGTTGGCGAGTTTGATGGCACCGTAGAACGTGAGCCAGTGCAGTGCGAGCACGACGCCGATGCCGGCATAGGTACCGATCGACCGGCGTGTCATAGTCGCAAGACCCCGCCAAACGTCGGGGATGGCGGCGAGCATCAGCGTTACGAGCGCCATACGCCACACCACGAGATTGGACGTCGGCAAAGTGATCAACTTGCCGAGGATGGCGGTGAACCCCCACAGCAGCACGCAGACGTGCAGTTGGGCGAGCGCGCGACGTTCCGCGTGCTGCAAGGTCAGCCGTGGGTGGCGTGGGCGACGTCGAGCAACGCGGGCAGCAAGCGCTTGCGCGCCTCGTCGAACGACACCGCGGAGAGCGCGAAACGCACTGCGACCACGGCCGCGGGCTCACCCTCGACCATGATCGGCACGGCGAGACTGCCCTGCTCCGTGAGTCGTAGCGGCCGCACCGATTTGCCATAGCCGCGCTCGCGCGTCGCGGCGAGTTCGCGATCGAGCGCCGTTCGATCGGGCCAAATCGCTTGCGTCTCGGGCGGGCGCAACGGCCAAAGATGTTCGAGTACCGACTCGCGCACGCGGCCACTCGACCACGCGAGGAACGCCCGACCCGAGGCCGTGGTGAGCAGGGGAATCGTCATCCCACGTTCAAAATATTCGACCGCAAAACCGCTCTCACGGTCGGTCGAATCTTCGATGAACATGTCCGGAAATCGGAAGCGCATCACGGTCATCGGCCACTGCACGCGCGCCGCGGCCGCATGCAGATTCGCACGCACCGGCTCGAGCCGCTCGGTGATCGGATCGAAACCGTGGCTCAAAGTACGCGCTTTGATGGTCAGTCGAAAACGCCGCGAATCCGGTTCGCGTTCGACGAAACCTTGCGCCTCCAGCGTGGCGAGACAACGGTTAACCGTGGTGCGCGCCAAACGCAATTTTTGACTGAGTGCAGCGGTCGTGAGCGGCCCCTGCTTGTTGAGCATCTGGATCAACTCCAGCCCACGCAACAACACGCGCACCGGGGTCGGGTGCCCCGGCGGCATGCGGTGCGGTGTGCGTCCGGCGGATGCGACTACTGCCGCACCGTTCGCCGGATCCGCTTTTCGATCGAAGTCACCCATCGTTCGCTGCTGCTACTCCGCTGCAACGGACGCGATCAGCCGGCCGCGCCCTCTTCCTCACCCACCGACGACTCTTCGCCTTCGCCGCTCGAACCCGACACGTCCATGAAGCCGCGAGCGGCGTCGTCCAACTTGCGACGACGATGTGCGTGCGCCGCGAAGCCGGTGCCAGCCGGAATGAGCCGACCGACGATGACGTTTTCTTTAAGGCCGCGCAGATCGTCCTTGAGACCACGCACCGCGGCTTCCGTGAGCACGCGTGTGGTTTCTTGGAACGACGCCGCAGAGATGAACGACTCGGTCGCCAACGACGCTTTGGTGATGCCGAGCAGAACCGGCGTCAAAGACGCGAGCTTCTTGCCATCGGCCGTCATACGATCGTTGATGTGCAACGCGCGCGAACGATCGAGCTGCTCGCCCTTGAGGAGCGGCGTCTCGCCGGTGTCGGTCACCTCGGCCTTGCGCAACATCTGGCGAATGATCACCTCGATGTGCTTGTCGTTGATCTTCACGCCCTGCAAACGATAGACGTCCTGGATTTCGCGCACGAGATAGTTCGCGAGCGCCTCGACGCCTTGCAAACGCAGGATGTCGTGCGGGTTCGGCTCGCCGTCCGCGATGACTTCGCCGCTCTCGACTTGCTCGCCCTCGAAGACGTTCAGCTGACGCCACTTCGGGATCAGCTCTTCGTACTTCTCACCCTTGTCGTCAGTGATGATGAGGCGACGCTTGCCCTTGGTTTCCTTACCGAAGCTGGCCGTACCGCTCTTCTCGGCGAGGATCGCTTGATCTTTGGGCTTGCGTGCTTCGAAGAGGTCGGCGACGCGCGGCAGACCGCCGGTGATGTCGCGCGTCTTCGACGATTCCTGCGGAATGCGCGCGATCACGTCGCCGACCGACACTTTCGCACCGTCGACGAGGCTGATGAGCGCACCCGCGGGCAGCGTATAGACCGCCGGAATCTCGGTGTTCGCGAACGGCACTTCTTTGCCCTTCGCGTTCACGAGCTTGATGGTCGGACGCAAATCTTTGCCGCCACGCTGCTTGCTGCCGTCTTGCACCACGATCGACGATAGACCGGTCACCTCGTCCACTTGCGTCGTGACCGTGAGGCCGTCGACGAAGTCTTGGAACTTGAGGAAACCCGCGACTTCGGTGACGACCGGATGGGTGTGCGGATCCCACGTCGCCACGGCTTGACCCGCAGCGACCGATGCACCCTCGCGCAAATTGATCTGCGCGCCGTACGGAATTTTGTAGCGCTCGCGTTCGCGACCGAATTCGTCGACCACGCCGATTTCGCCCGAACGGGACACCGCGACGAGATGGCCTTTTTCGTGCGCCACGGTCTTCACGTTGTGGAAGCGCAGCGTACCCTTGTTACGCACTTCGACGCTCGAGGCTGCTGCAGCACGCGACGCGGCACCACCGATGTGGAAGGTGCGCATCGTGAGCTGAGTGCCCGGCTCACCGATCGATTGCGCCGCCATGACGCCGATCGCTTCGCCGATGTTGATGATGCGGCCGCGCGCGAGATCGCGCCCGTAGCACGTCGCGCAAACGCCGTAGCGCGTTTCGCAAGTGATGGGCGAACGCACCTTCACTTGATCGACGCCCTGCTGCTCGAGCTGACGCACCAACCCTTCGTCGATGAGCGTGCCGGCGGGCAACAACACTGCGCCCTTGCCACCCGGCTTCAAAATATCTTCCACGACCACGCGACCGAGGACGCGCTCGCCGAGGCCTTCCACCACGTCACCGCCTTCGACCAGCGGCGTAACCGTGAGGCCGTTGATCGTGCCGCAATCTTGTTCCGTGACCACCAGATCTTGCGCCACGTCGCAAAGACGACGCGTCAAATACCCGGAGTTCGCAGTTTTCAGTGCGGTGTCGGCCAAACCCTTACGGGCGCCGTGGGTCGAGATGAAGTACTGGAGAACGTTGAGGCCTTCACGGAAGTTCGCCGTGATCGGCGTCTCGATGATCGAGCCGTCCGGCTTCGCCATCAAGCCGCGCATACCGGCGAGCTGACGGATCTGCGCCGCGCTACCGCGCGCGCCCGAGTCGGCCATCATGAAGATCGAGTTGAACGACTTTTGACGCTGCTTTTGGCCGCGCGAGTCGGTCGCCTCTTCGCTACCGAGCTTCTCCATCATCGCCTTGGCAACTTGATCGTTGGCGCGCGACCAAATGTCGACGACCTTGTTGTAGCGCTCGCCGTTGGTCACGAGACCCGAGGAGTATTGGTCCTGAATTTCTTTGACTTCACGATCGGCGGCCGCGACGATCTTGCCCTTCTGCTCGGGGATGACGATGTCGTCGATGCCAAACGACACCGATGCGCGGGTCGCGTACGCGAAGCCCGTGTACATCAAGCGGTCGGCGAAGATGACCGTGTCTTTGAGACCGAGCTGGCGATAGCAGGCGTTGATCGTGCCCGAGATCGTCTTCTTGGTCATGTCTTGGTTGATGAGATCGAACGACATGCCCTCGGGCAGGATGTCCGACAGCAACGCACGACCGACTGTGGTCTTCACGAGCCGACGACGCGGCGTCTTCACGCCTTGCGCGTCGATCAAGGTCTCGCCGATGCGCACGCGAATGCGCGCCTGCAGATCGACCTGACGGGTTTCGTACGCGCGATGCACTTCGCCGACGTCCGAGAACATCATGTCTTCGCCTTTCGCACCGATGCGCTCGCGGGTCATGTAGTACAAACCGAGCACCACGTCTTGCGACGGCACGATGATCGGATCGCCGTTCGCGGGCGAGAGGATGTTGTTCGACGACATCATCAACGCACGCGCCTCGAGCTGCGCTTCGAGCGACAGCGGCACGTGCACGGCCATTTGGTCACCGTCGAAGTCCGCGTTGAACGCGGTACAGACGAGCGGGTGCAACTGGATCGCTTTACCTTCGATCAGCACCGGCTCGAACGCCTGGATGCCGAGTCGGTGCAGCGTCGGTGCGCGATTGAGCAGCACCGGATGCTCGCGGATCACCTCTTCGAGGATGTCCCACACTTCCGGTCCTTCACGCTCGACAAGACGCTTGGCGGCCTTGATCGTCGACGCATCGCCGCGCAATTGCAGCTTGTGGAAAATGAAGGGCTTGAAGAGTTCCAACGCCATCTTCTTCGGCAGACCGCACTGGTGCAGACGCAGCGTCGGGCCGACCACGATGACCGAACGGCCGGAGTAGTCGACACGTTTACCGAGCAGGTTTTGCCGGAACCGGCCCTGCTTGCCTTTGATCATGTCGGCGAGCGACTTCAACGGGCGCTTGTTGGTGCCGGTGATCGCGCGACCGCGACGGCCGTTGTCGAGCAGCGCATCGACCGCTTCCTGCAACATGCGCTTTTCGTTGCGCACGATGATGTCCGGCGCGTTGAGTTCGAGCAGACGGCGCAGACGGTTGTTACGGTTGATGACGCGACGATAGAGATCGTTCAGATCGGACGTCGCGAAACGACCACCGTCGAGCGGCACGAGCGGACGCAGATCGGGCGGCAGCACCGGCAGGATGGTCATCACCATCCACTCGGGCTTGTTGCCCGACTCGATGAACGACTCGATCAATTTGAGGCGCTTCGACAAGCGCTTCAACTTCGTCTCGGAGCTGGTGTTGCCCATCTCCTCGCGCGTCTTCATCACCTCGGCCTTCAGGTCGAGCGAGGTGAGCAGTTCGTGGATCGCTTCGGCGCCCATGCGCGCGTCGAATTCGTCGCCATGCTCTTCGATCGCTTCGAGATACATCTCGTCGGTGAGCAACTGGCCACGCGTCATCGGCGTCATACCCGGATCGATGACCACGAAGGCTTCGAAGTAGAGCACGCGCTCGATTTCACGCAGCGTCATGTCGAGCATCAAACCGATACGCGACGGCAGCGACTTCAAGAACCAAATGTGCGCGACCGGCGAGGCGAGGTCGATGTGACCCATGCGCTCACGTCGCACTTTCGACTGCGTCACTTCGACGCCGCACTTTTCGCACACGACGCCGCGGTGCTTCAGACGCTTGTACTTGCCGCACAGACATTCGTAGTCCTTCACGGGCCCGAAAATCTTGGCGCAAAACAGGCCGTCGCGTTCCGGCTTGAATGTGCGGTAGTTGATCGTCTCCGGCTTCTTGACCTCGCCGAACGACCAAGACTTGATCATCTCCGGCGAAGCTAAGCCGATCTTGATCGAGTCGAAATGCTCGACCGGAGCGTGCTGCTTAAAGATCTTAAGTAGGTCTTTCATGGCTACACCTCAATCCTGTTCCAGTTCGACGTTGATCGCGAGGGAACGTATTTCCTTGACGAGCACGTTGAACGACTCGGGCATGCCGGCATCCATTTGGTGATTACCGTCGACGATGTTCTTGTACATCTTCGTGCGGCCGTTCACGTCGTCCGACTTGACCGTGAGCATTTCTTGCAGCGTGTACGCCGCGCCGTAGGCCTCGAGCGCCCACACTTCCATTTCGCCAAAGCGTTGGCCACCGAACTGCGCCTTGCCACCGAGCGGCTGCTGGGTGACGAGCGAGTACGGACCGGTCGAACGTGCGTGCATCTTGTCGTCGACCAAGTGGTTGAGCTTCAACATGTACATGTAGCCCACCGTCACTTGGCGCTCGAAACGCTCGCCCGTGCGACCGTCGAAGAGTTGCGTCTGACCCGACAGCGGCAGATCCGCGAGTTCGAGCAAACGCTTGATCTCCTTCTCGGAGGCGCCGTCGAACACCGGCGTCGCAATCGGCACGCCACGCTTCAAATTTTTGGCGAGCGCCACGACTTCGACATCGGTCAAAGAATCAATCGCTTCTTTTTGACCGCCGGTGTCGTTGTAAATGCGACCGACGAAGCTGCGCAGATCGGCGACCGCCTGCTGCTGTTCGAGCATGCGACCGATCTTGAG
>RGUL01000054.1 GCA_010027845.1 Gammaproteobacteria bacterium | reverse complement strand
GGCGGTCGTGCCACCGGTGACGGCGATTTGTTCTTTGAGTTTGGCGGCGATTTTTTCCGCGTCGGCGTAGCGCAAGTAGCGCACGCGCGTATCGCCGCCGTTCGCGAGCGGCGTGTCGAGATAGGCGATCAGGGTGCGCGCGCGCAGGCGCTGCGTTTTTTCACCGGCGAGCAGGATGCTGTTCGAGCGCTCGTCGGCGACCACGCGCAGCGGTGCGACGCCGCTGTCCGGTGCGGCTTGGCCTTGGTTAAGCGCTGTCATGGTCCGCACGACTTCGGCCGCCGATGCGTTTTGCATCGGTACGACTTCGATGTCGGTGTCGGTCTCCTGATCGATGCGATGGATGATGCGCACCATCCGGTTCACGTTGTTGGCGCGATCGGCGAGGATCAAAATATTCGACGCAGGGTAGGCGGCCAGATGCGCCTGCTGCGGCATTAGCGGCCGCAAGATCGCCACCAACTGCGCCGCGCTCACGTTCTTGACGCCGACCACCTGCGTCACGATCTCGTCCGAGGTGGCACTGACCCGATCCGGCAGATCGTTGCCCGGCAGCGTGCGAGCGTTCGCATCGGGAATGACTTTGACGGTGTTGCCCGACGGTACGGCGACGAAGCCGTGCACCTGTAGTAACGCCAAAAATGCTTCGTAGAACGCATCCGGCGTCATCGGCGTCGCCGACAGCATCGTCACCTGCGCGCGCACGCGCGGATCGACGATCATGTTGCGACCGGTGGCGGCGGCGACCGCTTCGATCACCTGCGTGATGTCCGCATCTTTGAAGTTCGGCGTGATGCGCTGGCCGCTCGCACTCTCCGCCGGTCGCGCGGGCTGTGCTGGCTGTGTGCGAGCCGCCGCGCTGCCGAGCGCGAGCAAACTCGCAGTGCAAAGAACGATGGCGACACGCTGGATCATGCAAGCTCCGATGACAATGCTATGGCGTGCTGCGCTCGACGCTGCGCATCGCCTGCTCAAGATCGAGCGTGAGGGTTTGTTCGCGGCCTTCGCGACTGATCGTGACGGCGGCGCGACCGCTGCTCGCGAGCGTCGTCATGATCTCTTCGCCGCGCGCCGGGCCGTCGAGCGGCACTTGATTGATCGCGGTGAGTAAATCGCCGGGCTTGAGGCCCAAGGCGCGAAAAACTTTTTCATTGGCACCGGGATACACGCGAAAGCCGCGCGTCGCACCATCGGCGAGCACTTGCTGCCAACGCAGCACCTGCGCAATGGCGTTCGGATCGCGAGCGACGAGCTCGCGCGCACGATCGGTCACGGTCGGTGCGGCCGCCGGCGCGTTGGTCGCCGGGCTCGCCCAAGCGGCGAGGTTGCGCGGTAGCGCGAGCGATTCGAAGCCGCCGCCGCGCTCGAGCAGAATCCGATCCGGATAGACGGCATGCAACGTCGCCCCGCCGGGTAGGGTCGCGCCGACGGCGTGCAGCCGTGCGTTCGTCGCCGATTCACCGACGATCGCGTAACCGGCCGCGGGATCGGTGCGCGCGAAGACGCCGGCGAGCACGAGCGGCAGCGAGGTCGCGGGCGCGGCATCGGGGTCGGTGCTGCCCACCGTTTGCCGCGCCGCAGGCTCGGCGAGCGTGCCGAATAGATGCGCCGCAGCGATCGCTGCGAGATCGACCGGAGCGGCACGCGCCACTGCGGGCGCCGAACCGTGGATATCCGGTGCGCGGGCGGGGGCGGTCACCCAACGGGCGATCTGCAAACCGGTGAGGAACAACAGCGCCGCCGTCAGTACGTGCGGTGCGCGTTGACCGAGCTTCAGGGTTGCGGTCATGACGCAACATGATACCCGCCCGAGACCACGCGCGCCGCAGGCTTGAGTTGGTGCCCTCGCGACCCTATAAAGGGACAATGTCCGGCGAATCTTCCCGTCCCGATTTCGGCACCTCCGTTGCGGAGGCGGCGCCCGAGGTCAAGCGGCCACCGCTCTACCAAGTCGTACTGCTGAACGACGACTACACGCCCATGGAATTCGTGGTCGACGTGCTCGAACGGTTCTTCGGACTCAACCGCACGCAGGCGACGCAGGTGATGCTCGAAGTGCACACCCGCGGCAAGGGCGTCTGCGGCGTCTACACCCACGAAATCGCCGAAACCAAAGTCGCTCTCGTCACCCGTTACAGTCGTGATCACCAGCACCCCTTGATGTGCTCCCTGGAGGAAGCCTGATGCTTTCCAGCGAACTCGAAACCTGCTTGAACCAGGCCTTCACCCTGGCGCGCGAATCGCGTCACGAATTCCTGACGGTCGAGCATCTGCTGTACACGATCAGCGACACGCCGAAGGTGCGCGAAGTGCTGAGCGCCTGCGGCGGCGACCCCGATCGCTTGCGCGCCGATCTGCTCGAGCACATCGGTCGCAATACGCCGCAGTTGGCCGAAGGTGACGATCGTGAAGTGCAGCCGACGCTCGGCTTCCAACGCGTGCTGCAACGAGCGGTGTTCCACGTGCAGTCGAGTGGTCGTAAAGAAGTCGCGGTCACCAACGTGTTGGTCGCGGTGTTCGGTGAGAAGCAGAGTCACGCCGTGTTTTTACTCGCGCGGCAGGACGTCGCGCGGCTCGACGTCGTCAACTACATCTCGCACGGCATGTCGAAGGGCGAGGAAAAACCCGAATCGCGCGAAGCGTCGCAGGGGTCGGTGCTCGGCGGCGAGCGTGAAGCCGAGACGAGCGCGCTCGAAAAATACACCACCAACCTCAATCGGCTCGCCGAAGAGGGCAAGATCGATCCACTCATCGGCCGGCAAACCGAACTCGAGCGCACCATCGAAATTCTTTGTCGGCGGCGCAAGAACAATCCGCTCTACGTTGGTGAGGCGGGCGTCGGCAAGACCGCGATCGCCGAGGGGCTCGCGCGGCGCATCGTCGAGAAACAAGTGCCGGACGTGTTGTCCGATGCCACCATCTATTCGCTCGACATGGGCTCGCTGATCGCCGGCACCAAATATCGCGGTGATTTCGAAAAACGTTTGAAGGGCGTGCTCGCCGAGCTCAAGAAGCAGCCGGGTGCCGTGCTGTTCATCGACGAGATCCACACCATCATCGGGGCGGGTGCCGCCTCGGGCGGCGTGATGGACGCGTCGAACTTGATCAAGCCCGTGCTCAGCAACGGCGAGTTGCGCTGCATCGGTTCCACGACCTATAGCGAATATCGCGGGATCTTCGAAAAAGACCACGCGCTCGCGCGCCGCTTCCAAAAAATCGACGTAGTCGAACCGACCGTGCCCGAGACCGTGGAAATCTTGAAGGGCTTGCGTAGCCGCTTCGAAGAGCACCATCAAATCAAATATACCGATGGTGCGCTGAAAGCGGCCGCCGAACTCGCGGCGCGTCACATCAACGATCGGCATCTGCCCGACAAGGCGATCGACGTCGTCGACGAAGCGGGTGCGCGTCTGCGCTTAAAGCCGCTCGCCGAACGCGAAGATACGGTCGACGTGCATCACATCGAAGAAGTCGTCGCGCGTATCGCCCGCATTCCGCCGAAGACGGTCTCGAGCAACGACAAGGAAGTGCTGCGCAATCTCGAGCGCAACCTCAAGCTCGTGATTTTCGGTCAGGACAAGGCGGTCGAAACGCTTTCGGCGTCGATCAAAATGGCGCGTTCCGGTTTGGGTGACGCCCGCAAACCCGTCGGCAGTTTCTTGTTCGCCGGGCCGACGGGTGTCGGTAAGACCGAAGTCACGCGTCAGCTCGCGCTCGCGCTCGGCATCGAGTTCATCCGCTTCGACATGTCCGAATATATGGAGCGCCACACCGTGTCGCGTTTGATCGGCGCGCCGCCGGGCTACGTCGGCTTCGACCAAGGCGGCCTCTTGACCG
This sequence comes from Gammaproteobacteria bacterium, assembly GCA_010027845.1. Classification (GTDB taxonomy): domain Bacteria; phylum Pseudomonadota; class Gammaproteobacteria; order Steroidobacterales; family Steroidobacteraceae; genus UBA964. Next base: position 10,713 of record RGUL01000054.1, on the reverse strand, counting down.
AAGCGATCAGCAAACACCCACACGCAGTGCTACTGCTCGACGAGATCGAGAAAGCGCATCCCGACGTGTTTAATCTTTTGTTGCAGGTGATGGACCACGGCACGCTCACCGACAACAACGGTCGTAAAGCCGATTTTCGCCACGTCATCATTGTCATGACCACCAACGCGGGTGCCGCCGACATGGCGCGCACGCCGATCGGCTTCACCTTGGCCGACAACACCACCGACGGCATGGAAGCGATCAAAAAATTGTTCTCACCCGAGTTCCGCAATCGCCTCGATGCGGTGATCCAGTTCGGTGGCCTCGACGAACGCACCATCGAACGAGTGGTCGACAAGTTGTTGGTGGAGATCGAAACGCAACTCGAGGGCAAACGCGTGGCGCTGTCGCTCGACGATGCGGCGCGACGCTGGATCGCGACCAAAGGCTACGATCCGAAGATGGGCGCACGTCCGATGGCGCGCCTCATTCAAGATCACATCAAGCGGCCACTCGCCGAAGAATTGCTGTTCGGCAAACTCGTCGGCGGCGGTCAGGTGCGCGTGTCGGTGAAGGACGACGGCTCGGAACTGCAACTCGAGTGCATCGCGAGCGAGGAACCGGAACTCGTTTGAGCCGCTTCAGCGGCCGCGGTAGACGATGCGACCTTTGGTCAAATCGTAGGGCGTGACTTCGACGGTGACGGTGTCGCCGGTGAGGATGCGGATGTAGTTCTTCCGCATCTTGCCCGAGATGTGTGCCGTGACGACGTGCCCGTTCTTCAGCTTCACGCGAAAAGTGGTGTTCGGCAGCGTCTCGACGACTTCGCCGTCCATCTGAATCGCGTCTTCTTTCGACATCGGTTTGCGGGCACCCCTGAAACGCGGATGATGCCGAAACCGCGCGCTGCAGGCAAATCGGCGTGCGAGCGGGCCCGCGCCTCAGGGGGCGCGCCAGCGGTCCGGGACGTCCCGCGTGCCGCGCGCGACGGCCGCAATGAAATCGCCACGGCGCAGCGCGCGACTGCCGAGTGAACTCAAGTGACGGGTGCGCATCTGACAGTCGATCAGTTGCGTGCCACCGACGAGTGCGGCTCGCACGAGCGCCGAGAGCGCGACTTTCGAGGCGTCGCTCTGCCGCGAGAACATCGACTCGCCGAAGAAGACCGCGCCGAGTTGCACGCCGTAGAGTCCACCGACGAGTTGACCATCGCGCCAGGTCTCGACGCTGTGTGCGATGCCGCGCCGATGTAATTCGCCATACGCTTCGCACATCTCCGGCGTGATCCACGTGCCGTCTTGCGTATGCCGTGGCGCTGCGCAGGCTTGCATGACGGCCTCGAAAGCCGTGTCGCTGCGCACTTCGAAGCCGGCGTTGCGTTCGCGTTTTTCGAGGCTGCGCGAACGTCGAAATTCCTGTGGCAGCAGCACCTCGCGCGGATCGGGACACCACCAAAGAATCGGTTGACCGGCGGAGTACCACGGAAAGATGCCGCGTCGATAGGCGGCGATCAAACGCTCGGCGCGTAGGTCGCCACCCGCTGCGACCAGCCCCGGCGGATCGTCGAGAAAGCCCTCCAGTGGTGGAAAGGCCTCCGGGTCACCGCCGGGGGCGAGCCAGATCATGCCTCTCACGACGCGCCTCTCACGGCGCTGGGTCCAAATCGGCGCGAAACGGTACGTGTTCGCGGATGCCGGCGGCGTAATCGTCGACCGCAGCGGCTTCGCGACGCAGGAAATCGGCGATCGCAGCGCGAAAGCGCGGCTCGCGGATGCGATGTGCCGAATGAACCATCACTGGTTCGAAGCCGCGGCTGACTTTGTGTTCACCTTGCGTGCCCGGTTCGAAGCGCGCGAGGCCGCGTTCGATGCAGAACTCGACGCCTTGGTGATAGCAGGTTTCGAAGTGCAGGCTGTGGAAGTCGTCGATCGCGCCCCAATAGCGACCGTAGAGCGTATCGCGACCGACGAAGAACACGGCGACGGCGACGATGCGATCTTGCAAGCGCGCGAACTTGAACAGCATCGACTCGCCCATGCTCGCGGCGATCGCGAAGAATGCGGCGCGATTGAGATACGGTTCGTTGCCGTGACGCAAAAAATTCACGCGATGCAGTTCGAACGCGGCGTCGATTTCCGCCTCGCTCGCCGCGCTCGCGAGGCGCGTTTCGAAAGTGACGCCGAGTTCGGCGACACGGCGTCGCTCGCGCTTGGCTTTTTTGCGTTTTTCGGCCGAGAAACTCGCGAGAAAGTCCTCGAAATCACGGTAGCCGCGATTACGCCAATGAAACTGACAATCACGCCGTAACAACCAATCGTCGCGGTCGGCGAGTCGCGCGTGATCGCGCGCATCCGGAAACAGCACGTGCGCGCTCTGCAGACCGAGTGCGTCGGCCTCGCGGCCGAGCGCCTCGAGCAACGTGTCGGCCGTCGATTCGTAGTCGAGGTCGCTGCGCACCAAAAGTCGTGGACCGCTGGCCGGTGTGAAGGGCGCGGCAGCGACGAGTTTCGGGTAGTAGGCGAGTCCGGCGCGGGCGTAGGCTTGCGCCCACGCGAAATCGAACACGAATTCGCCGTACGAGTGTTTTTTCAGCCAAGTGGGTGCGGCGGCGGCGAGCCCGCGATCGTCCACCAGCGTCACGAAGCGCGGTTGCCAGCCGGTATTCGCCCCGACGCAACCGGCGCGCTCGACCGCGAGCAAAAATTCGTGACGGACGAACGGATTCGCGCCGTCCGACAACGCGTTCCATTCGCGCGCCGGCAGCGCGGCGATTTCTTCGACCACCGCGACGCGCACGGCGGCAGGCCTCTCAGCGTCGGCCGAGGCGATCGAGGTAGCGATCGGCGTCGAGCGCCGCCATACAGCCAGACGTGATCGGCCACGTCGCCCGCGGCGAACACGCCCTCGACGCTGGTCGCGGTCGCCTGACCGTTCGTGCCCGAGTGCACGTGCAAATAACCGTCGTGCATCTCGAGTTGGCCGCGAAAAATTTCGGTGTTGGGCGTGTGTCCGATCGCGATGAAGACGCCGCTGACGGCGAGATCTTCGGTCGAAGTGGCGGCGCCCGCTGCGGCGGCGGTGGCGCGCACGCGCAAACCGGTCACGCCCGAATCGTCGCCGAGCACTTCTTCGACGGTATGGTTCCAAAGAATTCGCACCTTGCCCTCGCGTTCTTTGGCGAACAGCCGATCTTGCATGATTTTCTCGGCGCGCAAGGAATCGCGGCGATGCACCAGCGTGACGTGCGCGGCGATGTTGGCGAGATAGAGGGCTTCTTCGACGGCCGTATTGCCGCCGCCGACCACGGCGACGCGCTGACCACGGAAGAAAAATCCGTCGCAGGTCGCGCACGCCGAGACGCCGCGACCTTTGAAGTTTTCTTCGGAGTCGAGGCCGAGATAGCGCGCCGAGGCGCCGGTCGCGATGATCAGTGCATCGCAACTGTAGTCACCGGCGTCACCCGTCAATCGAAACGGTCGCACGTCGAGCTTCACCGTGTGGATGTGATCGGCCACCATCTCGGTGCCGAAGCGCAGCGCATGCTCTTTCATGCGTTCCATGAGCGCCGGGCCGAGTAGGCCGTGCGGATCGCCCGGCCAGTTGTCGACTTCGGTGGTCGTCATAAGTTGGCCGCCTTCCTGCAAACCCGCGATGAGCATCGGGGCGCGGTTGGCGCGCGCGGCGTAAACGGCGGCCGAGTAACCCGCAGGTCCCGAGCCGAGGATGATGAGAGGGCGATGCGTGACGGACATGCGTGAATGTTAGGGGTTCCGCGTCGTCCGCGCCACGTGCGGAAATGTTAGAATCCGCGCTCCCGAAAACTGATTTTCGCAGCGAGACTCACGCAGCTTGGCCGACACCGCCGCAGAGGTCGATTCCCGTTTCACCCGTACCGTGCTGCGCGGCTTGCGCGAAGCTGCGGTGATCGCCGTCGGTGTGCTCGCGCTCGCGCTCGCCGTGGCGCTCATCAGCTACGACCCACGCGATCCCGGCTTCTCCTTCACCGGCGAAAACGGCACCGAAATCGGTAATTTGATCGGCCGCCAAGGCGCTTGGCTCGCCGATACGCTGCTGTTCTTGTTCGGCTTCCCGGCAGCGCTGTTCCCCGCGATGCTCGGCGCGGCTTGTTTCATGTTCCGCACCCGTGATGCCGAGGAAGCGGCCTCGCGCGCCAACACGCTGGTGCGCGCTGGCGGCTTCGTGTTGCTGCTCGCAGCGAGCTGTGCGCTCGCCGCGCTGCATTGGCCGCCCGGCGTCTTGCGGCAAAGCGCGGGCGGTGTGGTCGGCAGCATGTTGGGCGCATGGATGCGCGATAACTTCAATTTCTTGGGCGCCACCTTGCTGCTGTTGGCGGCGAACATGGCCGGAATCGCGCTCGCCTTCGGTGTGTCTTGGCTGGTCGTCATCGACCGACTCGGGGCGGGCTTTTGGGCGGGCGTCGAGCGCTTGCGCAATCGCCGCCTCGAACGCCGTGACGTGGCAGTCGGCGAAGAGAACAAAGCGGCGCGCAAAGAAGTCTTGGAGGCCGAGACCAAAAAAGTCGCAGCGCGGCCCAAGCCGCGTATCGAGGCGCCGGCACCTCAAGTCGAGAAAAGTCCGCGCATCGAGAAAGAACGCCAGGTGCCGTTGTTCACGGCCAAAGGTGGTGCGCTGCCGCCGCTGCAATTACTCGACGATGCGCCGGCGCGCGAGGCGGGCCACTCGGCCGAGGCGCTGGAGGCGATGTCGCGGCTCGTCGAGCTCAAACTCAAAGATTTCGGCGTCGAGGTTGAGGTGGTCGCGGTGCAACCCGGGCCGGTGGTCACGCGCTACGAGATGCGTCCCGCGCCGGGTGTGAAAGCGAGCCAAATCAGCAGCCTCTCCAAAGATTTGGCGCGTGCACTGTCGGCGATCAGCGTGCGCGTCGTCGAGGTGATCCCCGGTAAGTCGGTGATGGGGCTCGAGATCCCGAACGAGAAACGCGAGATCGTAACGCTCGGTGAAATCGTCAAGTCGAAGGTGTACGACGATCTCGGTTCGCCGCTCGCGCTCGCACTCGGCAAAGATATCGGTGGCGCACCGATCGTCGCCGACTTGCAAAAAATGCCGCATTTGTTGGTGGCGGGGACCACCGGTTCGGGCAAGTCTGTCGCGATCAACGCGATGGTGTTGTCGATGCTCTACAAGAGCTCGGCCGAAGAAGTGCGCCTCATCATGATCGACCCCAAGATGCTGGAACTGTCGGTCTACGAAGGCATCCCGCATTTGCTCGCGCCCGTCGTCACCGACATGAAGCAGGCGGCGAACGCTTTGCGTTGGTGTGTCGCCGAGATGGAGCGACGCTATCAACTGATGGCCGCCCTCGGCGTGCGCAACATCGCCGGTTTCAATCGTAAGGTTCGCGATGCGATCGACGACAAGAAGCCGATCAAAGATCCGGTGATGATGCAGCGCGCCTCGACCGACCCGCGTTTCGATCAAAGTACGATCCCGGACCTCGGGCCGTTGCCGTTCATCGTCGTCATCATCGACGAGCTCGCCGATTTGATGATGATCGTCGGCAAGAAGGTCGAAGAGTTGATCGCTCGTCTGGCGCAAAAAGCGCGTGCCTCGGGCATCCACCTCGTGCTGGCGACGCAGCGACCGTCGGTGGACGTGATCACCGGCCTCATCAAAGCCAACATCCCCTGTCGCATCGCGTTCCAAGTGTCGGCGAAGGTCGACTCGCGCACCATCCTCGACCAAGGTGGTGCGGAATCTTTGCTCGGGCACGGCGACATGCTCTATTTGCCTGCGGGCACCTCGATGCCGACGCGTGTGCACGGCGCCTACGTGTCCGACCAAGAAGTGCATCGCGTAGTCGAGTCGTTGCGCAAAGCTGGCGCGCCCGATTACATCGAAGAAGTGTTGTCCGGACCGAAGGGTCCGGTGCCGGGGCTCGCGCCCGAAGAGGGCGAGGGCGGCGAGGCGGTCGACTCCGAGCAAGACGCGCTGTACGACGAGGCCGTCAAAATCGTCGTCACCGAGCGCAAGCCGTCGATCTCTTATGTGCAGCGTCGCTTGAAAATCGGCTACAACCGGGCAGCGCGCCTGATCGAATCGATGGAAGCTGCCGGGCTCGTGGGTCCGCTGCAATCGAACGGCGGACGCGAGATTCTCGTACCGCCGCCGGCGGGCGAGTGATTCGCGCGGCGGCACGGTCGCTGGCGGCGCTGTCGCTGGCGGCGCTCGTCGCCTTCGGCGTGGCGCCCGTCTTGGCGGCGTCGAACGACACGCCGCTCGATCGCTATCTCGACGGCCTCAAAACTTGGCGTGCGACCTTCACTCAATCTTTGACCGATGCTCGTGGTCGCGCGCGCAGTACCACGAGCGGTACGCTCGTGCTGCAACGACCGGGTCGGTTTCGCTGGGAGAGCGCCCCGGAAGGCGCCACACCCGGTGCGCAGGTCATGGTCGCAGACGGTCGAAATCTTTGGTTTCTCGATCGCGATCTCGAGCAGGTGACCGTCAAACCCGCCGGTGATGCGCTGACGGCGACGCCTGCGGCCTTGCTCGCGGGCACGGCGCCGCTGCGCGTCGCGTTTGAGGTGCAGGCCGAAGCGCGGCGCGACGGTCTCGAGTGGGTAGCGGTGCGGCCGCGCGCCGCCGACGCCGAATTTCGTCGGGCTCGATTCGGCTTCGCGGGGCTCGAACTGCGGCGCCTCGAACTCGACGACAAACTCGGTCAGCGCGCCGAGCTCGTCTTTACGCGCAGCGAACGCAACGGCGAGGTGCGCGCCGACGAGCTCGCGTTTACACCACCCGCCGGAGCCGATCTCATCGGCAAGCCGGTGCAGTGATGACGGCCTTTCGGCAATTAAGACTTGCGCGGTTGTGGTTTTTGATCGGCGCGGTGCTGATCGCCGTCACGCTCTATTTTGCGCTCAAGCCCGGCGGCCCGCCGGCGGGTTTTCCGTACGCCGATAAGGTCTATCACGCTAGCGCGTTCTTTTTGCTCTCAGCTTGGTTCGCCGGGCTGTTCGAACGGCGTGCATATCTTTGGCTGGCAGTCGCGATGTTGGCGTTCGGCATCGGCATCGAAATCGCGCAATATCTGATGCCCTATGGCCGCACTGCCGAAGTGGGTGACGTTGTCGCAGACGGCGTCGGTGTCGTGCTCGGGTTGTTGTTGGCCGTCGTGTTACGTGATTCTTTGTTCGCGAGAATCGAGAAGTGGCTCACGCCGAATTGACTCGGCCGCTCGCCGATCGCATGCGGCCGAGGTCGCTCGAAGAAGTCGTCGGCCAATCTCATCTGCTCGGCGTCGGTAAGCCGCTGCGCAGCGCCGTCGAATCGGGTAATCCGCACTCGTTCATTCTTTGGGGGCCGCCCGGCACCGGCAAGACGACGCTCGCCCGCTTGGTCGCGCAGCGTAGCGGGGCGGAGTTCATCGCACTCTCAGCGGTGATGGCAGGCGTCAAAGACGTGCGCGCGGCGGTCGAGCGCGCGCAAAGCGCACGTGCCGCGGGGCGCGGCACCGTGCTGTTCCTCGACGAAGTACACCGCTTCAGCAAATCGCAGCAAGACACCTTCTTGCCGTACCTCGAAGACGGCACGCTCACGTTCATCGGCGCGACCACCGAAAATCCGTCCTTTGAAGTCGTCGGTGCGTTGCTGTCGCGGGCACGCGTCTACGTATTGAAGTCTCTCGGCACCACGGAGATCGAGCAACTGTTACAGCGTGCGCTCGTCGATCGCGAGCGTGGGCTCGGCGCGCGCGAGTTGCGCTGTGCAGCCGGCGTGTTGTCGTTGCTCGCCGCCGCGGCCGATGGTGACGGCCGACGCGCGCTCGGTATGCTCGAAATCGCGGCCGATCTTTGCGAAACCGTCGACGGATGCGCGACGATCACCGAAGTCGTGGCGCGCGAAGTCGCGGGCGGTAGCCGCCGTCGTTTCGACAAAGGTGGTGAGGCGTTCTACGACCAAATTTCCGCACTGCACAAATGCGTGCGCGGCACCGATCCCGATGCCGCGCTGTATTGGCTCGCGCGCATGCTCGACGGTGGCTGCGATCCCGCTTATCTCGCGCGGCGCATCACTCGCATGGCGATCGAAGATATCGGTCTCGCCGATCCGCGCGCGCTGCAACTGGCCGTCGATGCGTGGCAGGCCTACGAGCGCATGGGCAGTCCCGAGGGTGATCTCGCGCTCGCCAACGTCGTCGTCTATCTCGCCTGCGCACCGAAGAGCAATGCGGCTTACAAAGCCTTCGGCGAGGCGCGTGCGGACGTCGAAACGTTCGGGTCGTTGGAAGTTCCGTTGCGCCTGCGTAATGCGCCAACGCGGTTGATGAAAGAAATCGACTACGGCAAAGGCTATCGTTACGCGCACGACGAACCTGACGCCTATGCGCGCGGCGAGCGTTATCTTCCCGACGACATGCCCGATCGTCACTACTATCGCCCCGTCGCCCGCGGACTCGAGATTCGCATCGCCGAGGCGTTACAGCGTTTACGTGCCCAGGAGCCGAAATCATGAACTGGATGCTCGTCGCCGCCGGCGGTGCGCTCGGCAGTCTCGCGCGTTACGGTCTCGCGCGCCTTTGGCCCGCCGTGCCGGGTGAGTGGCCGCTCGCTACAATGTCGGCCAACTTGCTCGGCAGCTTCACCATCGGTGCAGTCGCCGTCTGGGTCGCGGCACGCGGTGCGGGTCACGAGGAAGCACTGCGGCTATTCTTGATGACCGGCGTGCTCGGCGGATTCACCACCTACTCGGCGTTCGCGCTCGAGACCGTGACGCTGGCGGGCGAGGGTGCGTGGTTGCGCGCGTTCGGCTACATGCTCGCGACGGTGATCGCCTGTGCGCTGCTCGCGCAAGCCGGTCGGCTCGTCGGCGCTTTTTTGACGGAGATTTGAAGTGCTCGATTCCAAACAACTGCGTACCGACACCGAATCGGTCGCTCGCAACCTCGCGCGACGCGGCTTTGTGCTCGATCTAGCGGCGTTTCGTGCGCTCGAAGAGCGACGTAAGCAAGCGCAAGTCGAAGCCGATCGGGTCCGCGCCGAGCGGAATGGGAACGCCAAGGCCGTCGGCATGGCGAAGGGTAAAGGTGAGGATGCGAGTGCGCTCCTGCAGCGCGGCGAGCAACTCACCGCCGAACTCGAACGTAGCGAAGCGGCGCTCGTCACTGTGCAAGCCGAATCCGACGAATGGCTGATGGGTTTGCCGAATCTGCTGCACGATTCGGTGCCCGACGGCGCCGACGAAACCGCGAACGTCGAAGTTCGCCGACACGGCACACCGCGCAGTTTCGATTTCACACCGCTCGATCACATCGACATCGGTCAAAAATTGGCAGGGCTCGACTTCGATGCCGCAGCACGGATTTCGGGCGCGCGATTTTCGGTATTGCGTGGTTCGCTAGCGCGCCTGCATCGCGCGCTCGCGCAATTCATGCTCGACCTGCACACGAGCGAGCACGGCTATCAAGAAATCTATGCGCCGTATCTCGTCTCCGCGGCGGCACTCACCGGTACCGGGCAATTACCGAAGTTCGAACAAGATTTGTTCGCCGTGCGCGGCGAGCGGACGCTGTATTTGATTCCGACTGCCGAAGTGCCGGTGACCAACCTCGTGCGCGAACAAATCGTCGCCGCCGAAAATTTGCCCATGCGCTACGTCGCACACACGCCGTGCTTTCGTTCCGAGGCGGGTGCCGCGGGCAAAGATACCCGCGGACTCATCCGCCAGCACCAGTTCGAAAAAGTCGAACTCGTGCAACTCGTCAAACCGGCCGACTCGTACGCTGCGCTCGAAGCGCTCACTTCGCACGCCGAAGAAGTGTTGAAGCGCCTCGAGTTGCCATTTCGTACCGTCGCTTTGTGTGCCGGCGACATCGGTTTCGGCAGTGCGAAAACCTACGACATCGAAGTTTGGTTGCCGGGGCAGGGCAAATATCGCGAGATCTCTTCGTGCAGCAACTGCGAGGGTTTTCAAGCGCGTCGCATGCAGGCGCGTTGGCGCAATCCTGAAACCGGCAAGCCTGAACCCCTGCATACCCTGAACGGCTCCGGTGTCGCCGTCGGTCGCGCGCTGGTCGCCGTGCTCGAGAATTATCAAAACGCCGACGGTAGCGTGAACATTCCCGTCGCGCTGCGTCCGTACATGGGCGGATCGGATAAACTCCTGCCCGCCATTTGATCGAAACCGCGGAGAGGTGGCAGAGCGGTTGAATGCACCGGTCTTGAAAACCGGCGGCCCCTCACGGGGCTCGTGAGTTCGAATCTCACCCTCTCCGCCATTTTCTTCAAAGTTTCAATTCTTCAATCCCCATCTGCAAGCTTCTGATCTGATTAGATTTTTCTTCATCAACTCCTGACCAGCGATTGAAGAAAGTGGCCTCACGCAGGGTCACGATTCAGATTGAGACGGTGTTCTGCTCAGCAGTTCCTGACTGAGCGAGTTCGAAAAACTCAACAAGAGCAACGACTGACGCCGATTTCGAAACTCGTTCGTCGCCGTACTTTGCCAAAAAAGTCAGGGGCTTTTGCGGGAACCCAGTAACCATGCGGGTTTTAAGCGGTGGGGATTCGAACTGTATTTAAGCCATAGGTCTGAAAATTACAGTCGAACACTTCGGACCAGTTGTTGTCTTTGAGGTTTCATGGCTAAGGGAGTTATTTCCCTTCAACGTCGCCACACTCACCATTGGCCTTGTTACTTTCCCGATCCCATAAGGTAGTCAACCTTTCCAAGATCGACGCCGCCATGGCG
>RGUL01000053.1 GCA_010027845.1 Gammaproteobacteria bacterium | reverse complement strand
CCGGCTCGCGTATCGTCATAGCCGAAATTCACGCCGACCGAGATCCCGTTTTCGAATTCGTAGTTACCCTGCAAATTCGCCATCTTGATGTTTCGACGCAGCCCGAGTCCATTCGGCTTCGGCACGTCGTTCCAAAGCTCGATACCGAGCGTATTGTTGATGAAGGCGTCGATCAATGCGTTCGGTGCGCCGACCGAAGCGAGCAACGCGGGCCGCAGTGAAGTATTGGTGGAGACAATCGATTCACCCAACTGCTCTAGCGTCGGAATCTTGCCGCAGAAATACGGCAGCGCGATATTGAAGCCGCGCTTGGTGCCGGCGAGGTTGTAACCCTTGTCGACGAAGCGGGCGCCGCAGGTATCACCCAGCGCGGTCGGCATGATGTTGATGATTTGACCCGGACCGTCATCGTCGCGTTGATAGGAGGTGCGCAGCCGCAGCCACATCTTTTCGGTAGGCTTGGCGTAAAGCGTGGTCGCGAAAGAAGTCGAGCTCTCGTCGCCGAGTCGTCCGCCATCGAGTGCTTTGTAGTGCCCGCTCTTGTCGCGGGCAGCAACTTGCAGGCGCCCCGAAAGCCAACTCGCGAGCGGGCCTTCGATGCTACCGTTGACGGCGTTATTGGCGCGCGACGTAGTCTGCAAGTCGAGCTTTGCGCGGACTTCGTCGCCGGGATTACGCGTCAAGAAATTGATCGCGCCAGCAAAAGTGTTACGACCGAAATAGGTGTTTTGCGGCCCGCGCAAAACTTCTACGCGCTCGACGTCGTTGGTATTGACTGCGTTGACGCCACCCAAAACATAGTTGCCGTCGACGAACACGGCACCCGTCTGCGAACGCGGTAGTGGCACCGACGGCTGCAAGCCGCGGAACGTGAGGTTCGGCATAAAGCGCCCAGTACCGTTACCACCGGTCGTCTGCAGAACTACGTTAGGTGACACACGCACAAGATCGCGGACGTCATAAATGCCGGCCTTTTCGATCGCTTCGGCGGAGAACGCCGTGATCGAGAGCGGCACATCTTGCAAACTTTCTTCGCGCTTACGCGCCGTGACGGTGACTTCTTCGAGTTTGAGCTCGTCTGCAGCGCCTTGTGCGCGCACCTCGGCGGTTGCGAAGGATAAAGACGCCAACACGGCCGCCCCGACGAGATGACCGAACTTGATGGATACACGCATCATGTTTCCTCCGCATGTGATGCGAATCACTTTACGGAGTGAGCCATGCGCTGCACAGCGCCTATCTCGATCGACGTCCTCAGACGATCGAATACCCTTCCTCGATGATCGGCAGCTTGCGGATGCGCGCGCCGGTCGCGGCGAACACGGCATTGCAAACGGCAGGTGCCAACGGCGGCAGCGCCGGCTCGCCAAGCCCCGTCGGTGGAAAGTCACTCTGCAAAAAGTGCACGTCCACACGCGGCGCTGCCGAGTGCCGTAACAACGGGTGTCGATCGAAATTGGTTTCGGTGACCTTGCCGGCGACGTGCGTCAAACGCTGCGCGGCCATCGCGCTCAGACCGTCGATCACCGCGCCCTGGCACTGCGCCTCGGCACCGGACAAATTGATCACCGGGCCGACGTCGGCTGCCACAGTGACTTTGTGCACGCGAATCCGACGTCGCGCATCGACGGAAACCTCTGCGACCTCCGCGACATGACCTGCATGGCTAAAGTAGAACGCGATGCCGAGTCCATGCCCCTTCGGCGATTTCTTTCCCCAGCCAGCTTTATCGGCGGCGAGTCGAATCACGCCAGCGGCACGTTCCGTGTTCAAAGCCATACGATTACCGGGCGTGAGCCAACGCGGCTCACCGAGCAATTCCAACAAAAACTCCACGTGGTCGCGGCCGGCTGCCGCCGACATCTCGTGCAGAAAACTCTGCAACGGGAACGCGAACACGCTCGATCCCGGCGCACGCCAAGGGCCGCACGGTGACGACCACGGCAGCTGTCGCCGCGTTAGACGGAAGTTCGTGATGAACTGCGATAGATCGACTTCGGCACGCAAATCGCCGCCCGTCACGGGCTTCTTACCATCGGCCGTGAACGTGACGAAATGGTTTTGCCACACGAGCGGTCGACCTGCCGCATCCAGACCGCCTCTCAAAGAATGAAAGCCACCTGCGCGTAGAAAATCGTTCCGCATGTCGTCTTCGCGAGTCCACTGTAACTTAACGGGTCCGCGGACACGCTTGGCGATCGCTGCCGCTTCGCAACAAAAATCGCTCGATAAGCGGCGACCGAATCCGCCCCCGAGGCGCATTTGGTGCAGAGTCACCGCCGATTCGTTGATACCGAGAATCTTCGCCACCAGCCCGACTGCGCGCTGCGGCATTTGGGTAGGCGCCCAAAGCTCGATGCTGCCGTCGGCTTTGAGCCAAGCGGTCGTGCTCTGCGGCTCGAGCTGCGCATGCGAGATAAAGGCGTAGCGATAGTCGGCAGCGACGACTTTTGCAGCTTTGGCGAACGAGCCGTCCACGTCACCACGATCGGTCAACACCTCTCGCTCACCCGCTGCCGCCGCGTTCGCTTGCGCAGCGGCCCAGTCGTCGCGTGAAGCGCTAGCCTCGTCCCAGGTCACGCGCAGAGCTTTGCGCGCCCGCATCGCCGCCCAAGTATTGCGTGCGACGATTGCAACGCCCGGCTTGAGTTCGGCGAGATCGCCATTGCCGTCGATCAAGAATGCATCGATCACGCCCGGCAATCGACGCACGTCGTCTAGATTCGCGGCGACCGGCTTAGCGCCGATCGCATCACCTTTGACGTACACCGCGTACACCATGTCGGGCAACGCGACATCGATCGCGAACAAAGGTTCGCCACGCACGATCTTCGGCGTATCGACACCCGCCACGCGCGTACCGAGCAAGCGATATTCCGCGCGTGATTTAAGGGTGACGGCATCGGAGGCAGGAACCGGCATACGCGCCGCGTCGTCGGCCAATTCTTCGTAGCGCAGACGTCGACCGGTCGACGTGTGCACGACCGCGCCATTTTCGGTGCGGCAGTCCGCCGGCGCCACCACCCAGCGTTGCGCCGCAGCCTGCACGAGCATGACGCGCGCTGCAGCACCTGCCCGGCGCAAAGGGTCGAAACAGCGCGGCGTCGAAGTCGAACCACCCGCAAACTGCTGACCGAACCGCTTCGCGTCGATCGGTGATTGTTCGATCCGCACTTTGCTCCAATCGGCGTCGAGCTCTTCGGCGACGATCATCGGCAACGACGTTTTGACACCCTGACCGATTTCGGGTTGCGTCGCGAAGATGACGATGCCGTCACGCGAAATCGACAGAAACGCGTTCGGTGCAAACGCTGCATTACCAGCTTGCGCACTGCTCGTCTGCGCGTCGACGTCGTCAAACGCAACTCCGAGTACGAATCCGCCGGCGGTGATACCGGTGAGCTTCAAAAAATCGCGTCTGCTATTCATAGATTACACATCCGTTTTAGATGGCATCCGGTACGGTTCGACGAGTGAGTTCTTCGGTCGCCGGCAAATATATACCGCGCGCAAGATAATCTTCGATACGGCTAACGATTTGTCTAGCGCCGGCATACGGATTGACGTTCGGATCGCCAGCCCAAAGATCGTTCGGCAGCCCGACGTCGCCGGCATACAGGTGCGCATAGACCGTCGGGTCGTCCCACAACGCGAGGTTCGCGAGTGGATTCGCCCGAGCGCGCCGCAGCGCCGCCAAATCGATATTGACGCGAAACGCCACCGGACCCGGCCCATCGACCGTCCCTTCGACGCGCCCGTCGAAGCGCACGATGCGCGAATGGCCACGACGGAAGAACGTGTACACGTCGGAATCGTGCCGCAGATGCTCGCCACCGTCACAAGCGGATAGGACGTAACAGGTGTTCTCAAATGCACGCGTTCGACGACAAACGTCCCATATATCGCGTCCTGCACCGCCGTGCGGCTCTGAGGTCGAGTGCATGATCACTTCGGCGCCGGCGCGACGCAGGCCATGCGCGACTTCCGGAACCATGTTGTCGAAACAAATCATGTTAGCCAAACGACCGAGTGGCGTATCGGCGATCGGGAACAACGCGTCGCTACCGAACGTGTCGAGATATTGGCTAAGTACGCTGCCGGGCGTCGTATCGGGCAACAATCCCCACACATCCGCGCACTGATTTTTGCGATAGGTGTGAACGAGATTCCCGGTGTCGTCCAACAAGAACGCCGAATTGAAGACACGACCCGGCATCTTCGCGTGTACCTCGAAGTTTTGGAACGCGACGTAAACTTTGTTGCGCTGAGCGAACTCGGCGATGCGCTCGAAGATCGGGTCGGGATAAGAAATCGCAAGACGTGCCATGTCGGCAACCGTGCGCTGCACGCCGCCGATCCCGCCAGGGCCGGTCAGCCAAAACTCCGGAAATACGCACAAACGCACCGACGGAATGTTGGCGCGCGAGCCAGCGAGTTCGAGCGACTCGTCGAGGTTCTGCATCATCAAAGCACGTGCGTCGACCGAGCGATCAAGCGGGATCAACCGCGGGCACTCTTGTACCAGCAGCGCCTCGTACTGCTCCTCGTGTCGCGCATGTTTCGACGGCCTTTGTTGCACGGCTAGTCGGCGCTTGGCCTCGGCACGCCATTCCGCAGCCTTCACGGGTGCGGACGTTCGTTTCGATTCGGGCGTGACGTCGCGAACGTAACCACGCGCATAGGTGTTGGCGCGAACGATCGCCGGAAACGATTTTTGCGGGTTGATACGGCTACGGCGCAAAGATTGCAGATCGAAATCGGGCAGCACGAAGCGTTCGTCACCCCGTGCAGCGGCGACCATTCCGGTCGGCGCATAAAGAGCGGTAGCCGAAACCGAACCGCTCGAAGTCGTCGCGACGGCGACATAGCAAGCCTGCTCGCCGGCTCGCGCGAGACGCGCACCTTGGCGCCCGTCGAACAAACTGTCGGAGTGTTCCGTCGCCGGATTGAGTAACAACTCGGCGCCGTTGAACACCGATGCGCGCGCGTAACTGCAGTAGAGAATATCTTCGCCCGGCAAGATCGCGATGTTGCCGAACGGGGACGGTGCGACCGCGAACGGCGCCGGTCGGCCGAGTGCACTCGTGACATCATCGAAACCTTCGACGAGCTCGGGGGTGATCTTATCGGTCAAAAGTTTTTGCTGGCCCGACGCGTTGAACAAAAAACCGACGACCGCGCTCGCGCTTGCACGACGAACCCGTATCGAGCCGGCGAGCCAAACGCCGGCAGCACGCGATAACTCACCCAGCGTCGCGATTGACTTCTCGTCGACCGTCGACGACGAATGCGGCATTAGCACGAGAGTCGGCGCTGGTTCGAGCTGACGACGCGTGGCGATCGCACACGCTTCGGCCAAAACCTGCGAAAAATCGTCGCGACCCTCGTGCAGATTCCACGCCGACTGACATAAAACTATCGTAGCCACATTCAATTCCTCGGTTGGGTTCGCAGCGCGTCGGCGATCTGGGCGTACCGTGCGCGGGGCAGATGGTAACGGGAATAACACGCAAGGGCGATGCAACCGGCGACGAGCGTCAACGCGACGGCCGCAAGTCCGAGATCGGTCATCGTGTCGACCGGCACCGCTTGTGCTGGTTTGCCGACCGGCAGAGCGATCCACTGCACGATGATGCCGGCCAAGATTTTGCCGATACTCGAAGCCATTTTGTTCCCGAGCGGTAAAAAAGCCAGCAGCATGCCGGTCCGCGACTCGCGTTTCTCATACGCGTATTCGTCGGCCGTCTCGGCGAACATCACCGCAGAGCACACCATGATCAAACCGGTACCGACGCCGACGCCGACGTTGGCAGCGTACAACGCCCACACCAACGAGTCGGTGCCGTTCTCGGGCATCAACCCGAGCAAACGTAAGCCGGGCGGCAACACGTAGCCACCGAGCATCAGCGCCACTCCCGTCATGTACAAGATCTTCGGTTCGACACGGCGAATTGCGAAACGCGACGCGAGCGCCGCAGCGAATGTTGCCACCTGTACCGCGAGCAACCATGTGCCCGTTTGGCGGGTCGATAACTGCCAAAAATAAGTTCCGATATGCAAATTGAGTGCGCGAAAATACGAACCCATCACACCTGCAAACAACAGACCGAGAAACATCGCACGAAAGTTTCGTAATTCCGCAATCGCGCGCCACGCAGCGCGCAAAGATTCCACAATGTCGAACTTCCGCGGCTTGACCTCGGCGAGCTCGCGCTCACGTTGCTGCACGGGTCGCTGCGTGCCCCACGCGCCGATCGCTGCACACACGAGGATCACGCTAGCTACTAACAACGCGAATCGCGGATAGTTAGCGGGGTTTTCCTGACCGCGGGGGATCTCGGGAGTCGGGACCAACGCGTAGGCGAAGATCGCCCACGTCAGCAATGCACCGACGCCGGCCACGATCGCCTGACGCCAAATGCCGAGTTCGGCACGTAACTCGGCGCTGGTGGTGAGTTCTGCGGCGATCGCCGCTGCCGGTACTGCGTAAAAAGAGCCGACGAGCCGCACCGACAAACTGAAGATCAACAACCACGCGAACAAGCCGAGCTGACTCAAACCCGCAGGCACCGAGAACAGCATGAACACGCAGACTGCGACCGGCAGCAACGCGGCGTACATCAGCGTGTGCCTACGACCGAAGCGCCCACGAAAACTGTCCGAATAACTGCCGATCAACGGATCGAGCGCGGCATCGGTGAAGATTGAGATCGCGATCGCAAGTCCGGCCAAACTTCCGGCGAGACCCAGAACTTGCGCGTAATAAAAGATCAAAAAAACTTCGTAGATCTGGAATTTCGTCGACTCGATGACTGCCGTAAAGCCGAAGGCCATGCGCGCATGCAGCGGCACGCCGCCGCTCGATGTTTCAGACATTACTCCCCCGATTATCTGCGTGACGCCCCAAGCACGAATGGCAAGGCGCCAACGACCAAGAATATGCCCGCAGCGATGTTCAAAGCGAGATCGTAATCGGAGATTACGTCGCAGGCGCGCCCGAACTACGGGCAAGAATCAAGGCCGACCGACGGGGGTCGGTCGGATACGGCTCAGGACGACCGAGTCACTTCTCGAACGCTTGCACCGTGTCCCACGCGATCTGCTGCAAGAATCTCGCGTCGGCCTCATCTAAGCCGGCAACGTAGCGGTTGCCGCGTGGATCGAGACGATAGACGGATGCGAGCACCGTACACGCCGCAAGATAGGTGCCCGCCAGCGTCGGGTGCCGCTTGTCAGCGATGTGCAAGGTGAGCGCCGGTCGATCGACCAGCGACTTTTTGAACGCGAGCCCCGCGGGCACCACGCGCATCTTGTTTTCTTTACCGGCGAGCACGTACTCGCGCGCCAACGTGTCGATCATGGCGGGCTGATCGGAGTAGGCCCACGTCATGAACAAGATCGGCGTCGCGCCATGCGCCCGGATGACTGCACCCTGCCGCTGCACCTGCTCGTGAAAAACCGGGCGTGTCGCTGCGTCGAATGGGCAGCGACTGCAGTCCATCATCATCACTGTGTCGAAACGAGTTGGACCGGCGTTCGTAACGAGTTCGTTGTTTTCGTTGACATCGCTATCGCCGATACCGGCGTCGAGGTACGCACCGATGTTATGCCACTTTAGTTGCCCGCCGCTGATCGTGACCGAGTAGCTCTGCATGCCGTCTCGCTCCGTCTTTGACAGTGCTCCGGCCAGCAGACGATTAACGTGTCCGTGCAAAGAATTGTTGTAGTAGTAAAAGCTGTTTCCAACATACAACAGTCTTTTGACATTTTCGGTCGCGTACGATTCCATCGCGCTCAAGGTCACGAGCGCAACGCAAAACGACGTAACGATCTTTTTCATGCAATCTTTGCTCCGGTCGGCAGTGGCCATCGTCCGTCAGTCGAAGGCCTTCGTCACGGTTGCGTAAACGTATCGACCGTAGGGACGATGGACGAATCCATCGTAACCGCCCGACGTGAGCGGCGGGCCGACGTTGGTGATATCGCGCGCACCCACCCGAATCTTCGAGCCCGACATGAAGCCGACTGCTTTGCCGAATTGGTACTGTACGTACAAATTGTGCGTGAGTTGCGACTTCACGAGCCACGGCTTGCCGATGGCGTCCAGAAAGCCGATTTCGTCGTAGTTGCCGATGTACTGGTGGAAAGTGCCGATTTGCACCGGACCTTCCGACCAACTCAACGAAGCCGATCCACGCCACTCCGGCCGACCGCCTTGACGGATCAGATCCTTACCCTCTGGCAGCGACGTCGCGACGTTAATCTTCCCTTGGCTCCGAGCGTCCAGCAGCCCATCGATCACCGGACCCGGATCGCGCTGGAATTCCAGCAGACGCGTCGCGTTCAATTTGAGGTTGAACTCGCCGATTTTCGTACGCGGCGAACTCCAAAGAAAAGCGAAATCGACGCCACGAACGGTTTGCGGCTGTAAGTTCACGTACACGTCGTCGATCGCCAAAATCTTACCCGTCGGCGTGAGGCCGGTACCGGCAAAGAACGCGACGTCGTCGGCATTGACGGCGGCACGCACGACGTTCGGATTCGTCGAACCATTCAAACGGGCCAAGTAATCGAGCGCGATGGTTCCTTCAGGCCCGAGAATGCCGACGATGCCACGCTGACGAATATCCCAGTAATCGACCGTCGCCGTCACGTTGCCGAGGCTTTCGGGCAAGAATTTCGGCTCGAATACGACACCGACCGATTTGTTGGTGCTCTCTTCCGGCTTAAGGTTCGCATTACCGGCAATACGACGCTGGAAACTCAACGATTGACCGCAGTTTGCAAACGACGTGATGCGCTTGGCGCGCAGGTCGGCCTCGCAGCGGATGTAGTCGTTATTGGTGGTGTTCCGAGAAATCAGCGGAACGGTCGTCGTCTCGAGATTCGGCGCGCGGAACCCCTGCGAGTACGATGCGCGCAATCGCAAACCGTCGGCGACGTCCCAAGCAAGGGCAATCTTAGGTTTGGCGACGCTACCGAAGTCACTGTAGTTCTCGTAGCGGCCGGCAATCTGAAATTCCATTCCGCGCACCAGTGGTAACACACGATCGCGCCCGAATAACGGCACCGCGAACTCGACGTAAGCGGCACTGACCGTTCGCGAACCGCCGGAGTCCGGGTTCGGACTGACCGCAGCGACGTTACTAACGTTGGCCACACCGGTTACGGAATCGACAAATTGGATCGTCCCATCGACGTTCGGATCTCGATCGTCTTTCTGCGTCTCGCGCCGGACTTCGGCACCGAAAGCCACTCCGACGTCACCCGAACTCCAGCGTGCGAGATCGGATTTGGAGGCTTTGAAATCCAACATCGACAACGTGGTTCGCGTATCGCGACGCAGCTGCATCGTAATCGCGTCAATCGCGGCCTTTGAACTCGGCGTGCAATCGCCGTAAGACTGATCGTTGAGACAGCCGCCGTTGAATGGGTTGTAGGCATCGGGCGTGGCAAGGGCCAACTGCTTTTGCAACGCAGTGGTGTTCACGTTGTTCGAGACGTCACTCGCTTCCGCCTCGGCGTATACAAGCGCCGAATTCCAATCGAAGCCGAATTTTTCGCCCTTTAGGCCGACCAACAATCGCGCCTGGTAGTTATCGACGTTGACGTATTGCGGTCCGGCATCGGCAAATCGATAGTTGTCGAGTCGCACGGGTATCCCTGCCGCGGGGACGTTGGTCAAGCCAGTTAAGCGGTTGGGGTTAACCTGACCGTTGGGCAAGGTCGTCGCACCGAACGGATTCCAGTAGTTACTAGCTGGAATCCAAATCTGGAAAAGATTAATGACGGCAGGCTGCAGACGGAACGACGACGCGTTGTAGTAACCCGCCTCGCCGAACAAGGTCACGCCCGCTGTCAATTCGCGTTCACCCGACAAAAACAGATTCGACCGCTTCACATCGGGCAAAACCATGGTGCCGCGACTCGTGTCGTACCGCAGGTCGCGAAACGCGCCCGTGGTTTGCAATGCGACGTTGACGATGCAGAGACCGTTACCGAGATCCCGGGTACAGGATCCGTAACTCGACGGACGAATGTAGAGCGCGCCCGCAGCACTCGTCAGCGCAGTGGCACCGGCGAGCACGCGTCCGCTGGTCAACAAATTAGGCCACGGGCCGCGCGTATTGCGGGTATCGGAGCCGGTAAGTCCCGCGAACGCAGGATCGTTAGCGAAGAAACTGCGGCGATCGTCGGTGGCCGTCAGGGGCGTGTCTTCAGCAAGCATGCCTTTGCGGTCGGTGTATTCGAACGAGCCGGAAAAGTGTCCGTTGTCGAATTTCAAGCCGCCGTGCAAATTCAGTTGGGTTTCTTTGAGATGCGTAGACTCGGCACCGCCATACTGCAGCGACACCGTCAAGCCCGTGTCTTTGTGACGCGTAACCGTGTTCACCACGCCGGCGACGGCGTCTGAGCCGTACAACGCAGCTCCACCATCTAGCAAAACTTCGATACGCTCGAGGCCCGCACCCGGAATCGCGTTGGTGTTGTAGGTCAACACCGGAACCGAATTCGTATTCGTCAATGCCTGGCTAGACGGATGCGTTACATTGCGACGGCCGTTGATCAGCACCAACGTGTTGCCGATTCCCAAAGTACGCAAGTCGGCGGAGCCGACGTCACCGCGTGCTGCGTTGGTGGTCTGCGCACTATTCGAGGCGTTGAAGTTAACGTCGCCGAACTGCGGCACGCTACGGAACAGGTCGTCACCGCTCATGGCGCCCGACGCCTGAATATCGTCTAACGAAATCAACGTCACGGGGACGGCCGCGGAAATCTTACCTTTGATCTGCGAGCCGACGATGACGACTTCCTGCAAATCCTCAATTGAGGCCTCTTTCGATGTCTGCTGCGCGAAAGACGATTCGGCGTGCAAACCGACCGCGAAGGTCGCCACGAAAGCGAAGGTCGTGCCGTAGATACGTCGGACTGACGAAATTGCTGCAGGGTTGGTCATGACTATCCCTCCGAACGAATTAATTTGCTTTTGAAGTGGGCCCGTTTAGTGCCGTGACGAGCGCGCGATCGTCCAACACGCCCTCCCATTTCGCGACGACGACGGTCGCCACCGCGTTGCCGATGAAATTTGTGACTGCGCGGCATTCGGACATAAAACGATCGATGCCTAAAATCAGCGCCATTCCTGCGACCGGAATGGTCGGCACGACGGCGAGCGTGGCCGCCAAGGTGATGAATCCCGCGCCCGTGACACCGGCCGCTCCTTTCGAGCTCACGATCGCCACGAGCAGCAGCAACAACTGCTGAGAAAGCGTCAACTCGATGCCGGTCGCTTGGGCGATGAATAGCGCGGCGAGCGTCATATAAATGTTGGTACCGTCAAGATTGAAGGAATAGCCGGCCGGCACGACCAACCCGACGACGGATTTCGCACAACCCGCACGCTCGAGTTTCGCCATCAACGGTGGCAACGCGGCTTCCGAGGAACTCGTACCGATCACCAGCCAAATCTCTTCTTTGAGGTAGCGCAAAAACGCTAATAACGAGAACCCCGTGAGGCGCGCTATCGCACCGAGTACGACTAGAATGAATAACGCCGACGTGAGATAAAACGTCGCGATTAAACTAGCGAGATTCGCTATGCTCGCAACCCCGAACTTACCGACCGTGAATGCGAATGCGCCGAATGCGCCGATAGGCGCAAAGCGCATCAGCATGTTGACGAGACGGAAAAACACTTCGCTAATCGCCTGCAGAGCTCGAACCACCGGCGCCGCCGAATCTTTCAGCGATGCGACGCTTAGTCCAAAAACTACTGCGACGAACAATACGGGCAACACCTGCCCGCCCGTAAACGCCCCGACGAATGTATCCGGAATGATCGCGAGCAGAAACGCGACGACGGTCTGCTCTTCGGCCTTGCCGGCGTAATCTTTGACCGCCTTGGCATCGAGCGTTGCGGGGTCGACACCCATCCCGGCACCGGGCTGCACGACGTTGGCCACGATTAGCCCGATCACCAAAGCCAACGTCGACACCGCGATGAAATACACCAGCGCGCGGCCCGTGGTCCGTCCGATGCGTCCACCGGCGCCGGACTGCGCGATACCCGTGGCGACCGTCAAAAAAATCACCGGGCCGATCACGAGTTTGACCAACTTGATGAACGCGTCACCGAACGGCTTCAAGGTCACCGCGACTTCCGGCAGGTAATGGCCGAGCAACGCCCCAGCCAGGATGGCTAGTAGCACTTGCGGGTACATCGATTGCCACCACGGCGTTGCATTGCTTGTCGGCACGGTCATCACTCCTATTAAATTCCCGTCAGGGTACGCGGCATAGGCCTAGCGCAATTCCTATAACCTACTGTTTATATTGATTTTTAATGATTTATTTGTGTGGATTTCCGCACACTCTGGCGAGGGCTGTGTGGAAATTCGCACCTACTGTTAACCTACGCGGCGCCATGTTGTCGATCCTTCGATCCTCGCCCTTGCTGATCGCCGTAGGCGCTTGTGGCGTTCTGCTGTCCACACTCGCCGGCGGTGCGATCGCCACCAGTTTCGAGATGAACCGGCAACGCACTCAGTTGGCGGCAGACCTCGGCTTACGACGGGCATTTTTGCGCAGTGAGATCGAAAGGCATCGCTTACTGCCGAAAACTTTAGCGGGCGATGGTCGTCTTTGGCAGGCGGTCGATCCGAACTTTTCCTCGACCTCGCGAGCCACGATGGCAGTCGAATTGAGTGCGCGATTTGAAGATCTGGCGCGGTCCGATGGTGCTGTAACGCTGTACCTAGTCGATCGACTGGGTACGACAGTGTCGTCGAGCAACTTTCGTCTTAAAGAAAGCTTCGTCG
This sequence comes from Gammaproteobacteria bacterium, assembly GCA_010027845.1. Classification (GTDB taxonomy): domain Bacteria; phylum Pseudomonadota; class Gammaproteobacteria; order Steroidobacterales; family Steroidobacteraceae; genus UBA964. The sequence continues at coordinate 2,618 of RGUL01000053.1, read as the reverse complement.
GTCAGAATTATGCGTTTCGCTCCTATTTCACCGACTCGATCGCTAACGGTTTCGGCGAATTGTTCGCTCGCGGCACCGTGAGCGGAATACCCGGACTCTATCTCGCCCACCAATTACAAAACCTTGCCGGGGTAGTCGTCGTCAAAGTCGAATTCGACGAACTCGAGCGCAACTGGCGTGAAACGGGTGATCGCACTTTCGTCACCGACCGCGAAGGTCAAGTCCTGCTGACTTCGGATCCTTCGATTCGCTTCACGCATCTCACACCAATCGATAGCACTACTAATCCTTGGGTCGTCGAAGCCAGCGCCGATCTCGATGCACCGGCGTGGCACCTCGTCATTCGACGCGATGCCCGTAGTGCCGTCCTCGCCTCGCGGTCGTTCGGCTGGTTAACAGGGGGCACACTCGGCGGTTTAATTTTTCTAAGCCTCAGCGTCGCGTTGCTCGCGCGCCAACGACGCGAGCGGACGCGGGTCGAACTCGAGCGCCTCGTCACCAGCAGAACCGTCGAATTGCGTGACTCAAACGAACGTTTACTGCAAGAGGTCGAGGAGCGGTCGCGAGCCGACGCACGCGCACAAAAGCTGCGCGACGACTTAGCGCAGGCTAATCGACTGGCGGTTCTCGGCCAAATTACGGCAGGCGTCGCACATGAGATCAATCAACCGGTCGCAGCAATTCGCACCAATGTCGATAACGCCAAAGTTTTATTGTCGCGTGGCCAAGCAGCTGAGACCTTAGACAACCTCGAGCGAGTCGCCCAACTGACCGCGCGCATCGGGTTGATTACCGACGAGTTACGCGAGTTTTCCCGACGAGCACCGCTCGAGCGTAATCCGGTTCGACTTGCGTCGGTCGTCGATGGCGCCATCTTGCTGCTCGACAGCAAACTTCGCGCGGCACGAATTTCTGTTCGACTGAACTTGTCGCCAGAAGATCCTCGAGTCCTCGCCAACCGTATCAAGCTCGAGCAAGTTGTCGTCAACCTCGTACAAAACGCCGTCGAAGCTTTGAGCGATACGATTAACCCGATAATCGAAATAGAGACGGCATTCGACGACGCTAACGCTTGGTTTGCAATCACCGACAACGGGCCGGGGGTTGCAGAAGCTTCCTTGCAACAAATCTTTACGCCGTTCAATTCCACTAAGCCGCTCGGACTCGGCCTCGGACTAGTCATCAGTCGGGACATCATGGCCGAACTCGGCGGAACGCTGGACTACGAAGCCGTTTCCCCGTGCGGCGCAAAATTCATCGGGCGACTGCCACGCTGGAAAATCGATCGATGAAGTCAAAAGAACCGCGCTGCGTCGTTCTAATCGAAGACGACACCGACGTCCGTCGCGCGATCAGCCAAGCACTCGAACTGGAGGGGTACGAAGTCGATGCACACGAATCGGCAGACGGCGCCTTAACGAAGATTTCGACGAAGTTCGCCGGAGTCTTAGTGACGGATATTCGACTGCCCGGGCGCGACGGCCGACAAATTTTTCAGGATGTCCGAACAATCGATGCCGACATCCCGGTCGTGCTCATTAGCGGGCACGGCGAATTGCAAGAAGCCGTCGACTTAATGCGAGACGGCGCATATGACTTCATTTCCAAACCATTCGCCACGCCGCGTTTGCTGGCGAGCGTACGCAACGCTCTGGAACAACGCGGGCTTGTACTTGACAATCGTGGTCTGCAATCACAACGTCGTGACGCTATCGCGACATTGCCGTTAATTGGTGAGAGCGAACGTATCGTTCGTTTACGAAGCCTGTTACGCGAATTGGCGGATACCGACGTCCCGATATTAATCACCGGCGAAACCGGCACCGGCAAAGAGGCGGTCGCAAGAGTCTTACACGAGCAAAGTCGGCGAAAGAACCAACCTTTCGTCGTCGTCGATTGCGCGGCACTGCCGGAGAATATTTTAGAAACCGAACTATTCGGCACCTCCAGCGTCGTCTCGGGTATGACGCGGCGCACACCCGGCCGTCTCGACCTCGCACAGCGTGGCACGCTGTTTTTGGACAACGTCGACAGTTTGACGCTCGCCGGCCAAGCGAAGTTGTTGCGAGCTGTCGCTGATAAACATGTCGACGGCACGGCGACCAGCGAGGTTTCCGCGCCTCAAATCCGGGTCTTGGCCGCATCGTTTCGTAATCTGGCAACGCTTGTCGCGAGCGGCGATTTCCGCTCCGATTTATTTTTTCGCCTAAACACCGTGACGCTGCAACTACCACCACTGCGCGAGCGGCGCGAGGATGTTGCGACATTATTCTTGGAATTATTGGCACGCGCCGCGAATCGCCTCAAACGCCCGACGCCGCTGCTCACCAAGGCGGTCAAACGTCATCTTCTCGAACATTCTTGGCCGGGTAACATTCGTGAACTCAGTCACTTCGCCGATCGGATCGTGCTCGGACTCGATGCTGGTGATCCCGTCCAAAACGCCCCGGCGCAGACGCGCGAGCCGCTCGCGGAAATTGTTGAGCGCTACGAGGCGAGTCTGATTCGCGATGCCTTACGATCGACCGGCGGCAGCGTTAGAGACTGTCTGGAGCTGTTGCGAATTCCTCGAAAAACGTTCTACGACAAGATCACTCGGCATCGCATCGATCTCGACG
>RGUL01000052.1 GCA_010027845.1 Gammaproteobacteria bacterium | reverse complement strand
GGTGGCAGAGCGGTTGAATGCACCGGTCTTGAAAACCGGCGGCCCCTCACGGGGCTCGTGAGTTCGAATCTCACCCTCTCCGCCAGATGAAATAAAAAAGGGAACCTCGTGTCCCCTTTTTATTTCATTGGTGTGAGCAGGGTTCGTGGACGAACTCACCGAGTTCGTCGATTCGGCAGGAGAGCCGAATCGGACGCGCGCAGCGCGCCCCGAGCGTAGGCGAGGGGCGAGGGCCATGGGCGGCCCGAGTCAATCTCACCCTCTCCGCCATTCACAGCGCTGTGAACTCGCTCAGCCCGTTTTGAGCGCGCGCGGAAGCCCTGAAAAACGCCGCATTTCCGCTTAGGGCTCCTGACTCAGCTAACGGCCAAAACGTCCAATAACCCGTTTCAGAGGCCTTTTATCTTAGGACCTCCTATCGAGGAGGCGATTATGTGTTCGTCACACACCCCCGGTAACACCGTCGTGTGTCGCAAATTCGATTCTGATTTGCCTGTTTCTCTAAGCTTCACGACGCAACTGGAGAGCCGAAGCACACGCATGTGAAATGAGGAATGTGCGGCGACTCGAGAAGATAAAAGTAAGCGGCAGGATGATTTGACTAAAATATTGCTCGACGCACTTAAATGACGTTCGCGGCGGAACGCGGCGTGCCTGTCGGCATGCGACAATTGCTCTATGGTTGAAGTGCAGAAACCTGGTGTGCGTGAAGCACGGGCGGTCGACGCCGCTGCGCTCGCGCAACTCGCCGAGCAGACGTTCCGAGAGACGTTTGCGCCTGAAAACACTGCCGCAGACATGGACGCCTATTGCGCCACGCACTTCGGTGAGACGAGCCAACGAGCGGAATTGTGTGACCCGAGTTCGAAAACCTTCGTGGCCGAAGTTGATGGGCAGTTGATCGGCTACGCCCAGATCCGATGGTCTGTCGCGCCGCCATGCGTCGTCAGTAAAAATCCCTTCGAACTACGTCGTTTGTACGTGCGAGCGACCTGCCACGGGTTAGGTGTTGCGCAGGACTTAATGCGGCGATGCCTCGGCGATCTCGTGCAGCAAGGGGCTGATTTCGTATGGTTGGGGGTTTGGGAACGCAATCCGCGTGCGATTCGCTTTTATGAAAAGTTCGACTTTCGGGTCGTCGGCGAACAGCAATTTCGACTCGGCACTGATGTGCAGCGTGATCTGATTCTGAGTAGATCTCTGCGCAATGTTGCGAGCGATCAATCGGAGTAATTGATCGTCATCGTATCCTGCTAACTTAACAGGCGTGCGTCGAACCACGAAAACCGAAACCTACGAAGCGCCGATTACGAGTTGGTGGAGCGTTTCGGGTCCGGTTATTAGCCGTCCTGTGGCGCACGCGGCCCATGTAGCGTAGTCGCGAACAGCGCCCATGAGCAACTCTACTGAGAAGCGGCAACCGCCGGAAATTGATATCCGTTGACCAAGAATACTCGCTTACAAGCGCTGACGACTTCGGGGTCGAATTTCGTTCGTGCGCCCGCATCGAGTTCTGCGAGCGCCAAATCGCGCGACCGCGCCGGCCGAAATGGGCGGCTGAAACACATCGCCTCGACAGTGTCTGCGACAGCGAGGATTCGAGCTTCCACAAGAATGCTATCGCCCATTAACCCATCCGGGTATCCGCTTCCATCCATCCGACAGTGATGTTGCCGAATGATTTGGGCTATCGGCCATACGAACTGAATATTTTTTACGATCTCGAATCCTGAAACGGCGTGTTTTTTTAAGATATTTATCTCGTCTTCGGATAATGGCGATGTTTTCACTAGAATATCGAACGGTATGCCAATTTTACCGATATCGTGAATCAACGCTGCGAGTCGTAGACCTTCTGTTCGATGTGCAGAGAAATTCATTTCCGCGGCAATGGCCACACATAAGTGTGAAACTCGAACTTGATGATCGTAAGTGTATGAATCGCGGGACACGACTACTTTTGTCAATGCTAGAACGGTGTCAAGCATGATTTTCAAGTAATCCTGCTGGTACTTGATTAGCGCGCCTTCCGCATTCTTTCTATCACTGATATCGCGGATGTTGCACTGAATGACTCGATCGCCGTTTACATCATACGCGTTGCTTACGAATTCGACGCTGATTAACGACCCAATCTTTGTTCTCAAAGGTAGGTCGCAATACTTTATATATCCGTCTTTCTTTAGCGCGGAAAAGGCTTTGATCGACGATGTCTTATCAACCATCGCGCCGATTTCCCAAAGCTGCTTTCCTATGATCTCGCTGGCGTCATACCCAAGCATTTCAAGCAGGTATGGGTTTGCCTCCTGAATAATTCCTGTCTCAAAGTCGAGTATCAAAATACCATCTTGCGCAGTTTCGAATAATCTTCGATATCGTAATTCGGTGTTTAACGTATTCACAAAACTGCATTTCTCGAAGTCTGAGTCGATGAACTAATTAGGAATAAGGAGTCGGCAGCGGAGCATGCGATCGCGCGTCTCTAACCATTTTTCGGCGCGCCCTGCCGACGTTCGTTGCGCCGTCTTTCGGATGCGCGGCGATCGGCACCTCGTATCCCGAAGTGCGTTCCGTATACATCTGGGCGATCGACCGCACGTTCCGAATCGTTCTCCGTCGAAATTCGAACTGCTTGGTCATTCAGGGTCGTCCGGCGGAAGTTGCCCTGCGCGGCCGGAGGCTTCATAGGCTTGAATGGATCGCTCATCGGTGATGGCTCCTGATCAAGGCGGCCGCCGGACGCCCCGGCGAATATGAATATTGGCCTACCGATTATGTTTAACCGGGGCGGTCGGCGACATACGAGAATGTACCGACGATTGCCGCACATCTACGGTTTGTTCGACGGGTTATATTGGGTTTTTGTGGTAGCGCGTCAAACGGCTAGTCGATGAAGATGATCATGGGCTTTACCTGACTCGATATTGTTGTCTAGGTTTAATGTTGGTAACGGGCGCGGGAGACGTAGTGGGTTGGAAATCATAGATATACGACCGAAGACCATAGACTATGTCACCAAGCCGACGGGGAACGTAGGTTTCGGAAGACAAGCGCCTAGTTCCGCAAGCGCGGTTGTTAACAATTGTTCAAACAACAAACTCGTTACTGTCCTGCTCTATGACGCTTAGAAAAGCGCAGTCGATAACTAAAAATGACAGCTAGCGCACCTTTTTCGCCCTGCAAATCTAGGTTTCTAAGTCACTGAGGTCTATGCAGATTGGCTAGGGCTCGCGCTTTGAACAATCCGCGTGTCGTTGGTTCAATATCGACCACGGGCATCGTTATCAAAATGCTCGTTGTGCATATCTGGTAGCTGGTTTTGTGTTCGCTGCCTGGGGGGGCTATGTATTTAAAGAGGTGCCTCTTTTATGTCTGAGGCGTCCTAGAAAAGTGCTGTTCGGTCGAGCGTGACGATTCGGAGGTCTTGGGGTCACGACTGCTCCTACATGATTTTTGTCCTGCTCCCGCCAATCTAGCGGAAACGTTTTAATCAAATCCTTTGCGGTTAATGAGGGCGAGTGACTTCTAGCGAGAATCGCTTCGACAATGGATGGTGAAAGTAAGCGGTAGGACAACGAGCCGCCGACGTTATGTTCGGTCCGTACCAGTACGCACAGTGCTGGTTCTCTACGATGACGGGACGCTCTGTGTTGCATCGGTATTGCAGGGAATTCTAAATATGAAGGACATTGACGTATCGCAATCCTTGGAGTTGGCCGATCTCGAATCAGCATTGAAAGAGCTTGAAGAGCGGGCTCAAGAAGACATCGATGTCATGTATGGCGTGCACCGAGCCCGGAAAACCGATCTACGGCGTTTTCAGCGCCTGATGGAGCACTTGGCGCGGAGTCGGCTGCGCATCGCAGTGTTCCGTGGTCAATCGGCGGGGGTTCACACGCAGCGGCGGATCGACCTCATCAGTGCGCGCTATGAGGTGCTGGAAGCACTGTACGAAGGGGCGGTTACCCGAATTTCCGATCACCGCGCTTGGAAGTTAAGTCACAGATTAGATTGGCTCATCATCGCTATCATCGTTATAGACATCATTTTAGTGGTCTGGCGCGCATGATGTCGCCATTCTTCGGATGGCGTATTGTTTGATCACCGGTTTACGCGTCCTCTGGAGTTGAGCAAATTAATGCTCCTAGTTCGGGTCCACCGCCAGATGAAATAAAAAAGGGAACCTCATGTTCCCTTTTTTATTTCATTGGTGTGAGCAGGGTTCGTGGACGAGTTCACCGAGTTCGTCGATTCGGCAGGAAATCCGAATCGGACGCACGCAGCGCGAAACTCGCCTCGTTCCTCGTAGTCGTCAACGTTCGTCGGCCGAACTCGCGGGGATGGCCGTCGACGTTACGACTCGCGATGACGATGAGCTTGCCGGTCCTCGCCAAAAATTCGGGTTCGATGATCAACTTGAGGGGGATCGGCTCGGTGTCGAAAATCGCGACACCGAGCACCAGCACTGCATGCACCTCGCGCGCCGAATGCCCGGCATCGTCGACGGTCGCGATCACGCCCTGTAAGGGTTGCGCGCGGCGACCGGCCGACACTTGTAGTGAACGGGTTACTTGCGCCGTGATCGCTTCGCTCGTCGCGGTGGAGAATGCGTCGAGCGGTAGCGTCGCGGCGACGTAGACGCGCGGGCCGACGACGTTCAAGGTCACCTGTCCGCTGTTCATCACGTGCGCCTGCGCATCGCCGAAGAATGCAACGCACGTGACTGACGCAATCACGCGCGCAACAAGACGACCGGCGCTCATCCGCCCGCCGCGCTCGTCGTGCCTTTCAAACAACGTTGGATATACGGGTACGTGGTCGTAATGACGTAGTGATAGATACCGGCCGGAAATTCCGGCGTGACGCCGCTGCGGCCGTTGCACTCGTCGAGATCGCCGAGTCCTGCGACGTATTCGTAATCTTGCGCGAACGTTCCCATCGGATACAGCGACACGGCGGGCCTGCCCGTGCTCGGTGTGGCTTTGATTCGATAGCTGGCCGTCAATATTTTGATCGGTGAGGTCGAGTCGTTCGGGTTGGTGTAGCCGAACTTGGCGTACACCGGAAAGCCGTCGGTGGCCCAACCGACCAGTGTCATCTGATTGCCTTTGGCGAGTTTTTCCAGCAGTTTTTCCGGCATGCCGTGGTAGTGGTATTCGCCGGTCGGCTGTACGTGGGCGTTGTTGAAGTCGACCCCGAAATTGAACGAGTTTTGACCGAGCGCCTCGATACGCCAGTTGCCGACGACGCCGTTCAAGGTGCAATTGGCACCGCTGTCGTTACACGTGCCGTTGGTGCCCGGATCGAATTTGATGCCGTTCAACGCATGACCGATCACCATCGTCGGGTTACCGGTCGCACTCGTGCGAGCGGGTGAGAGCGGAAAACTCGCGGCGATCGATTGCACGGTGATGCGATTCGGATTGCCGGCGTTCGGGAACGTGCCGACGTCGTGATCCGGTATCCCGTTCGCCGTGAGATTGCGTTGGGTTGCCGAGCAGTTCCACGTCGAGATCGATTGCGCGTTGACCGACGTCGCGGCATTGAAGACGTTGGTCGAGTAGTTGCAGGCGACGGCCGCAGTCGAAGTGCCGCTGGGTGTCGGCGGTGCGGCCGGCGTGACGGTGAGCGAAGCCGAGGCTGCGCTCGTGCCGGCAGAGTTGCTTGCCGTGACACTGCAGGCGTAGCTCGTGCCGTTCGTGAGTCCCGTGACGGTGATCGGACTTGCGGCCGCCGATGCACTGCGCGTGACACCGCTCGCCACGCAATTGGCGGTGTAATTATTGATGCTCGCGCCGCCATCGGAACTCGGTGGCGTGAAGGTGAGCGTCGCCTGCGCGTTACCGGCGGTCGCCGTCGTCAAGGTCGGCGCTCCGGGTGCGGTCGAGACCGGTGTCGGTGTGCCGGTACCCGAGGTGCCGCCGGTGTTCGTGCCGCCACCGCCACCGCCACCGCAGCTGGCGAGTAGCACCATGCCCAAAATGCTCGCTACTCTCGACGTCATTTCCGCTCCTGCAACATTCGATCCCGAACGCGCACCATCCTCGCACGATTCGGCGTGGCGGGCAGCCTCGCAATTGCTTTGCATCGGCACGCTCGCGATAATTTGCCCGCTGTTTCGCGTGTCACGCAGAGTGCCCGAATGATGGGGTTTCGTTCGAGTGCGACCATGTTGTCGCTGCTGCTCGTCTCTTGTGGCGGCGGTGGGGCGGGCGGCTCGACGAGCGTCGGCAGCAGCACGCCGACTCCCGTGGTCGTCACGCCGACGGCTGCGTCCCCCATCGAAGTGAATCTCGGGACGACCTTGCAGCGTGCCGTCTTCCAATGTGGTTCGACGGTGGAATCGCTCACCGCGGACGACGCGCCGGGCAGTGTGACGGTGTTCGAGAGCGGGCCGGTACGACCGCTCGCTTTGTCAGCCGACGGTCAAAGATTGTACGTCGTCAACGCACCCGCGAACTGTCTGGAGATCTACGCGGTCGAGAACGACACGCTGCGACTCGCAAGTTCGGTCAGCGTCGGGCTCGAACCCGTGGCGGTCGCCGAGCGCAACGCGAACGAGGTGTGGGTCGTCAACCATTTGTCGGACTCGGTGAGCGTGGTGCGCCTCGACGGTACGCCGCGAGTGCTGCGCACCTTGCTCGTGGGCGATGAACCGCGCGACGTCGTCTTCGCCGGGACGAACCGTAACCGTGCCTTCGTGACTGCCGCGAATCGCGGGCAAAACCGACCGGGCTTCACCTCGGCATCGTTGACGACGCCCGGTAACGGTCGCGCCGACGTGTGGATTTTCGACGCCGAGCAACTCGACGAATCTTTGAACGGTAAGCCGCTGACGATTTTGACCTTACCGGCCGACGTGCCGCGTGCGCTCGCGGTGTCGAACGACGGGCGCGTCGTGTACGCCGCAGCCTTCATGTCGGGCAATCGCACCACGGTTTTGCATCGCGACGCGCTCAAAGCGCCGAAGCCCGGCATCAACACCAGCGCCGACGGTGTCGCAGCGCCCGATACCGGGCTCATCGTGCGCTACGACGGCACGGCGTGGCGCGACGAGGCGCGTACCGATTGGTCGAGTCGCGTGAAGTTCACCTTGCCCGACGACGACGTGTTCGCGATCGACGCGACGGCTGCGACGCCGGCGACGACCGCGCGTTTTTCCAGTGTCGGCACGACGCTGTTCAACATGGCAGTCAATCCGGCCGACGGTCGCGTGTTCGTCAGCAACACCGAGGCGTTCAACGAAGTTCGGTTCGAAGGCTCAGGCAGTCGTGGTAATTCGACGGTGCGCGGCCGACTTGCCGAGAGTCGCGTTTCGATCGTCAACACGTCGACCAACGCGGTGGCGGCGGTGCGGCTCAATCCGCACGTCGACTTCAAAACTGCGCAAGGTGCGAGCGTGCCGGCGGCCGACAAGGCGCGATCGCTCGCACAACCGACGGCGCTCGCGTTCAACGCGAGCGGCGACACGCTCTACACCGCAGCCTTCGGCTCGGCGAAAGTGGCGGCGTTGCCGACGGCTGCGCTCGTTGCCGGCACCTATGCGCCGGATGCGGCGCGACAAATCGACGTGCCGGCAGGTCCGGCGGGGCTCGTGCTCGATGCCACGGGCGCGCGGCTGTATGTCTATTCGCGCATCGCGCATGCCGTGAGCATCGTCGACACCGCCAAGCGCAGCGTGCTCGCCACTCGCAGTTTGTTCTCGCCCGAGGGCGGGGCAGTTCGCGAGGGCCGGAAATTTTTGTACGACGCGACGCTCACCTCGGCCAACGGCACCGTCGCATGCGCGAGCTGTCACGTGTTCGGCGACATGGATCAACTCGCCTGGGATCTCGGCAACCCCGACGATCGTATGCAAACCAACCCGAACGCTTATCTGCCGCTCAGTCCGCGTACGACGCCGCGTTTTCACCCGCTCAAAGGTCCGATGTCGACGCAAACGTTGCGCGGTATGCGCGGCAACGGACCCATGCATTGGCGGGGTGATCGCACCGGCACGACGCGCGCCGTCGTCCGTGGACAAACCGAATCTCTGGAAGAGGCGTCTTTCAAAGAATTCAACCCGGCGTTCGTGAGTCTGCTCGGTCGTGAGACGCCGCTCACCACGAGTCAGATGCAAGCATTCACCGACTACGTGATGCAACTGTCGATGCCGCCGAATCCGGTGCGCGCGTTGGATAACTCGCTGACCAGCGACGAGGCCGCGGGTCGCGACATTTATTTGAACACGCCGACCACCTTGCTCGGCTCCTGCGACAACTGCCATCGACTGCGGCTCAACGAGGGCAAATTTGGCACTAGCGGCTTGATGACCTTCGAGGGTGGCCGCATCACCGAGAACTTCAAAATTCCGCAACTGCGCAACGTCTATACGAAAGCCGGGATGTTCGGCTTCAGCGCCGACGACGGGGCGGCGACCGGAGCGCAAATCCGCGGCTTCGGTTTCAGCAACGATGGTGCGATCGACACGCTCGACAATTTTTTCCGCGACCCGGTGTTTCTCTTTCCGCCGCCGGCCAACGACAGTCGGCGGCAGGTGATCTCCTTCGTGCTCGCGTTCGATTCCGATCTATTGCCGGTGGTGGGTCAACAGATCACCTGGCGACCCGGTGCGAGTGATGTCGTCGAGAGTCGACTCACTTTGTTGCGCACGCAGGCGCAAACGACGAGCCCGCGCCGCGCCTGCGATCTCGTGGCCCGCGCGACGGTGAACGGCGTCGCTTACAGCGCGCTGCTACAGTCGGATGGTACCTGGGCGATGAAGGGCGGCGGCACGCGCAGCGACGGCGAGTTGCGCAATCTCGCGACCGTCACTCAACCGCTCACGTTCACCTGCTTGCCGCCGGGCGCGGGTAAACGCGCGGCGCTCGATCAAGCGTGATTCGCTTCGAGTTGTGATGACGGACGACGAGCAACCGCGTCTCTCGAAGCGCATGAGTGAACTCGGGCTATGCTCCCGCCGCGAAGCCGAGGCGTGGATCGTCGCCGGTTGGGTGCGAGTCGACGGGATAATCGTCGACGTACTCGGCAGTCGCGTGCGTCGCGAGGCGCAAATCGAAATCGATCCGCGGGCGCGCGCGCAGCAAAACGAACTCGTGACCGTCATCCTCCACAAACCCATCGGCTACGTCTCGGGGCAAGCCGAGGACGGGTACGAGCCGGCGACGGTGTTGATCCGACCCGAAAATCGTTGGAGCGGCGACGATTCGGCGCGACGATTCGACACTAGACATTTACTCGGCCTTGCACCGGCCGGTCGACTCGACATCGATTCGACCGGTTTGATGGTCTACACGCAGGACGGTCGCATCGCCAAACATCTGATCGGCGGTAACGACGTCGAGAAAGAATATTTGGTGCGCGTCGAAGGTGCGTTGTCGAACGCTGGGCTCGAACGTTTACGCCACGGTCTCACGTTGGACGGCGTGAAGTTGAAGCCCGCAAAGGTCGTCTGGCAGAACGCAGACCAGTTGCGGTTCGGCTTGCGCGAAGGACGCAAGCGACAGATTCGTCGCATGTGCGAGATCGTCGGCCTCAAAGTCACCGGTTTGAAGCGCGTTCGCACCGGGCGTGTCACGCTCGGCGCGTTGCCGGTCGGACAATGGCGCTATTTGGGCGCCGACGAGAGTTTCTGAGAGTGGGGATGGTGATGCAGAGAATCGAAAACGCCTCGCGACAGTTGGTTAACGCGTGCCTCATAAGACTCCACGCCGACCCGCAGCGAAATTCCAGTCGATTCTTTAAAGTCTCGATCGCTGCGGATTCGGTGAGCGCGCCGTGATGGACGATCGCGCGTTGAGACATGTCTTCGGCTTGTTTACCACGGGTGTGACGGTGGTGACGGCCGTCGGCCCGGGGCCCGAGCCGGTCGGTGTAACGGCTAATTCCGTCACGTCGGTGTCGCTCGAACCGCCGTTGATTCTTTGGTGTCTCGCCAACAAAAGTACCAGCCTCGGTGCGTTCGGCCTTGGCGCGCCGTTCGCAATTCACATTCTCGCGGCGCACCAAGCCGATATAGCGCTGCACTTTGCACGGTCCGGCCGGTCGAAATTCGAGGTCGCCGATTGGTGGCGAAGTCACCCGACGCCGCCCGAGGTCGAAGGTGCGCTCGCGCGGATCGATTGTCGTGTTGATGCGCTGCACGACGGGGGCGATCACACCATCATCGTCGGTGCGGTCACGGGGCTGCAGGCTCGCGCGGCCGCACCGCTCGTTTTTCACGCCAGTCGCTTCGGTCGGTTCGAACGTGACTGCGGCGCTGGTGAAGCAGATGCGGTGTCTCAGGCCCGAGACGTATGGGAGTAGGGTAGTAGGGTAGTTTTGCTCGACTCGCTGGTCGGTCGTGCGACGGTGGCGCGACAGCCGATTGAACCGCGACTTCAAAAGCCTCTAAATTCGGCGAGCTCGTCGATCGTGATGCGCGTGCGCGGAAAGTCGTTCACCGCTTTCGTGCGATCGGGGTGGCCTACCGCCATGCCGCAGTAAATCATCTCGTCCGTCGCGAGTGCGAAGTGACGGGCGAGCGCGGGACGTAGCGCGGCCCATGCTTCTTGCATGCACGAGCCGAGGCCGCGCTCTTCGAGCAGCAGTGCGACCGTTTGGATCAGCATGCCGAGATGGGCCCATTGGCCGTGCGCAACGCGACGATCGATCACGAAAAATAGACCAAGCGGTGCGCCGAAGAATTCGAAGTTGCGCGCGACGTGTCGCAGTCGTGCCGGTTTGTCGTCGCGCGGTATGCCGAGTGCGCGATACATGTCCTCCGCGAGCGTGTAGCGACGGGTTCGTAGCGGCTCCCAGATCTCGCGCGGGTAGATCGGGTAGGCATCTTCGACACCGGCGGCGAGGCCGCCGCTTTGTTGGCTCGCGAGATGTTCGCGACCGAGCGTCACGATCGCATCGCGCTCGGCACCGGCGACTGCGATGATTCGCCACGCTTGAATGTTACCGCCGGATGGTGCCCAGCGCGCGACTTCGAGTACCTCGCGCAGCGTTTGTTGGTCGACTGCTCGTGGCAAGAAGTCGCGGATCGAGCGGCGCTGTCGAACGGCATCTGAAATGTTCATGTGCCGATACTACATCGCGCAAAACAGTTTCACTTCGTTAACGAGGTTGTAACCAAGCGCAGCGCGCGAAGGGTATTTAATTCGCGTCCTCCATGGGTGATGCAATTACTGCAGGGGACGCGTCCCTGCGAATACTTTACGAGCAGACCGTGCGTGCACTGACGCGCGGCCGTCCGGCCGAAGCACGCGACTCGTTGAATGCACTCGCGGATGTCGTCACGGACTATCAGCTCGCGGTGCTCGAGCTCGCGCGACAACTCGCGGTGCAATCGTTCGAGTGGCCGGCCGAACGGCGGTCGTTTCAGCCGACGCCGTGTCCGACGCCGTCGAGCGATCAAATCGATCTCGTCACCTTTCACGTCGATTTGCCGCAGTCCCCGAGCGGTATTCACGAGCCGGTTGATTTCGTCGCTTTGCTCGCCGATTGGTTGCTTGCAGCCCGTGCGGTTGCGCCCAAGGCGCGCGCGATCTTGCTGACCGACGAGCACACTGCGGTTCCCGCGACGCTGCCGTTCGACGTCGTGCTGCGTAGTTCGATCGATCGCCAACGATTGATGTACGAGCGGATGCGGGTTCAGTGTGAGTATTTGTTGGCACGCGAATGCGATCGCGCCAGTGTGTTGCTCGACTCGGATGCGATCGTCAACGCGGACCCTCGTGGGCTCTTCACGCACACCGGTGACCTCGGTCTGACGTGGCGCGACGGCTTCCCGACCGCGCCTTTTAACGGTGGTGCGATCGTCGTCGCGTCGGGTGCGGGCGGCCCTGCATTGTTGCGCGAAGCACTCGATTGTTACGCAGAACTCGCGCAGCACCCGAACGTCGTCGCGGCGTTCGAGACCGATTTGTGTGCTTGGTGGGGCGATCAATATGCGCTTGCTTTGCTGGTCGGCTATCGCAACTTCGCCGAGCGCGGCGCCGCACAGGGCACGTACATCGATACGCGCACCGTGCGTTTTTTGCCGTGCAGTGCGTACAACTTCACGGTCGAATCGTCGCACGCCGTCGCGGCGCCCGAGCCGAGGGAGTTACGCGATAAGCTCATCGTGCATTTCAAGGGCAACCGAAAATCGCAGCAGTCGGAATACGTCGCCCGACTGCGGGCGATGCTGTCTTGATCGCCGCGGACTTTCCCGCGGGTGATTTTGCTGTCATCACCCCGTATCTGCTGCCGCCGGGGCCGAAACGCGTCAACGTCGGCGACGGTTTCATACTCGACTCGGCGATTCGCTTGCTGCGGCTGCGACCGTGCTACGTGTTCTCGTCGCGGGTGTCTTTGACGGCGGCCGACATCGAGCAAATCAATTCGACGCGCTTGCTGCTCGTGGTCGGCGCAAACAGTCTCAAAGACGATTTCGAGATCACACCGGGTTTCTCTCTGCGGACGCTCGCGGCGTTGCAGGTACCGGTCGTGCTGATGGGCGTCGGTCACTACGGCACGCCGCAACAAACGCACGGACTCACGGCAGAATCGACGCAGTTGCTGCGTGCGTTGCTAGACCGATTCCCATATTTGTCAGTGCGGTGCGATGCATCGTGGCGGTACGTCGCTAATGCTTTGCCCGATCGCGTCGAGTCGATCGTGATGACGTCGTGTCCCGTGGTGCATGCGGTCGACGGCATAGACGCTGGTTTTCTAGCGCGGGACGTGGTCGAGCAGCTGGTCGTGACGGTGACCGATCGCAACGACATCGAATCGCAGTGGCCCATCGTGCACATCGCCGCAAAATCGTTTCGAGCGCATCGGCGGGTGCTCGCGCTGCATCAGGATTTCGGTAACGAGCGGTTGTGGCGTGCCGCAGAGGGGCTAGGTTTCGAAGTGCTGCGCAGCACCGATTGCGAGGATTTTCTCGCGCTCTACCGCGCGACCGAGTTGCATTTCGGAAATCGCGTGCATGCGCACCTCAAATGTTTGAGTCTCGGCGTGCGATCGTTCTGTACGCCATTCGACCTGCGACAAGCTTACTTTGCCGAAAGTCTCGGCTATCCGCTCATCACCGCCGTTCCCGACCCGGCGATGGATCGCTGCGACTTCGGCGAGCTCGCGCGACGTCGCGATGCGCTACGGTCGGTGATGGACGAGTTCGTCGATGCGCTACGCGCCGTGATCGTCACGCGCCGCGCGCGATGAAATCGGGATTTTCGAGCGCGCTTTTGCCGTAACGCAGCGACGTGCCGTCGTCGAGTCGCAGCACGCTGCCGCCCGCGGCCGCGAGCACGGCGTGTCCGGCGGCGATATCCCACTCCATCGTGCGCCCGAATCGTGGGTACAGATCGGCGCGACCCTCGGCGAGTAGGCATAACTTTAAAGATGAGCCTGCAGCGACGACGCTCGCGACCTTATGCTGCGTCAAGAATTTTTGCAGCGCCGCGGGGTTGCCGTGTGAGCGGCTCGCGACCACGTCCAAGCCCGTCGCGGGTGCGGCGCGACAATGGATCGCTCGGCGCCCGTTTGGGTCCTCGCACCACGCGCCATGTCCAACGAGACCCGCATACAGGCGTCCGAGCGCCGGAGCAAAGACCACGCCGAGCACCGGCTCACCCCGTTCGATCAGTGCGACGTTGACGGTGAACTCGCCGTTCCGGGCGACGAATTCGCGCGTGCCGTCGAGTGGATCGACCAGCCAAAATCGCTCGCCGAGTTCCGCGGGGTCGGGCGCACCGGCCGCAGCCACCGCTTCTTCGGCGATCACCGGGATGCGTGGTGTCAACATCGAAAGGCTACGCGTTAGCACGGTTTCGGCGCGCTGATCGGCGACGGTGACGGGGGTGTCGTCGGTCTTGTGGGTGACCGCGAAGTCTGCGGCATAGACCTCGAGAATCACCGCGCCGGCCTCGCGGACGAATAGCTCGACGGCCGGCAGCAGCGCCCCGGGCCTCGGCTCGGGCCGCAGTGGAGTCGGGTCGGTCGGGGCAATCATTCGGACGGTAAGTATGGCACCGGACGCCTCGTCGCCAGGTTTTGTAAAGAAATGTGTATTTTTTGCTGTTCGGTGCTTAACATTGCAACGTCGTTGCCGCAGGCGGGAGCGCCATGCGATTGCCGATCCTCACCTATCACAACATCGGTGATGCGCCCGACCATGCGGCGCTGCCCAAACTCTATGTCTCCGCTCCGGCGTTCGAGCGGCAGTGTCGGATGTTGAGTCGGCTCGGCATGCGGGGCGTGTCGATCGGCGAGGCGCTCGCCGGTCTGCGCGAGGGCCGACGGGGGCTCGTAGCCCTCACGTTCGACGACGGCTACCTCGATAACTTCAATACAGCCTTGCCCATTCTTCGTGATTACGGGTTCACCGCGACCTGCTACGTCGTCGCCGGCCGCATCGGCGAATACAACGTTTGGGACGCGAGCAAACTGAACGTTCGCAAGCCGCTGATGACCGCAGCGCAACTGCGCATGTGGCGTGCCGCAGGCAACGAGCTCGGCTCGCACACTCTAACTCACCCGAACCTAACCGAACTCGACGCCGAATCTTTGCAGCACGAACTCGTCGCGAGCAAAGCTGCACTCGAAAATTTGGTTGGCGCGCCGATCAAACATTTTTGTTACCCCTACGGCGAAGAGTCGCCGCGGGTACGTCGTGCAGTCGCTGCTGCCGGTTACGAGAGTGCGACCAGCACGCGTCGCGGACTGGCGCGAACGTATGACGACCCGTACGCCTTGCCGCGGATTTCGATCAATGGCGGCAAGGGATTGCTGCGCTTCGCGCTCAAAGTCGCAACGCCGTACGCGGCCTTCGGTGGGAGCGGTGCGGCATGAAGATGTTGTTCGTCGACGTCAGCCGCCGCGCCTGGGGCACGGAGCAGCATTTCGCGACGCTCGCCGCCGGTTGTCATCGCACCGGTCACGAAGTCGTCGCGGTCGTGCGCGAGGGCAGCGACGTCGCTGAAATTTTGGAGGGTTACGGCGTCGAGGTGCATCGTGTGCGCTGTCGCGGTGGCGCAGACCCGCGCTTGTTGCGAGTCGTTTGGCAAATCGCTCATCGCTTAGGGCCGCAGTGGGTGGTCACCAATCGCACCAAACTCTACTGGCCGTTGTATTTGCTCGCACGCGCGATCGGCTGTCGCATTGCGGCGTTCAAGCACATCGTCAACTTCGGCAGTTGGCACGTTCGTTGGCTGTTGCCGCTATTGGTCGACGCGTTCTTCGTGGTGTCCGACTACGCCGCCGAGCGCGCGCTCGCCGCCGGGTTGCCCGCGCGCAATCTCCGCCGACTCTATAACCCGATCGATCTGCGTAAGTTCGCGCCTTGTGCGTCGTCCCGTCGCGATGTGCGTAGCGATCTCGGTATCCCACCGAGTGCGTTCGTGGTCGGCTTCGTCGGCCGCCATTGCACCAGCAAAGGTGCTGATCTGCTGTGCGACGCGCTCACCGATGTGATGCGCGATCGCGACGACGTGTATGCCGTGTGGGTCGGCGATGGGCCGGAACGCGATCGAACTATCGCGTCGTTACAACGTCGCACCGGTCTCGAGCGACATCGCTTGATCGAATGGACGGCCCAGCCCGAGCGAATGTACTCGGCGATGGATTGCCTGGTCGCGCCGTCACGCATCGAGGAAACTTTCGGCCGAGTCGTGGTCGAGGCGCAGGCGTGTGCGGTGCCGGTCGTCGCCATGGCGAGCGCCGGTATGGTCGAGGCGTTCTTGCCCGGCATCTCGGGCGTGCCGCTGCGCAAGGTGT
>RGUL01000051.1 GCA_010027845.1 Gammaproteobacteria bacterium | reverse complement strand
CCGACAATCTCGTCATCGTCGAATCGCCCGCCAAAGCGAAGACCATCAAAAAATATCTCGGCAAGGATTTCGAAGTTCTCGCTTCGTACGGCCACGTGCGCGATCTCGTGCCGAAGGAGGGCGCCGTCGATCCTGAACGCCGCTTCGCCATGAAGTACGACGTGCTCGAGAAGAACGAGAAACACGTCGACGCCATCGCCCGCGCCCTCAAGAAAGCGAATTCGCTGTATCTCGCGACCGACCCCGATCGCGAAGGCGAGGCGATTTCTTGGCACTTGCGCGAGTTGCTGCGCGACCGCGGTGCGCTAGACGGCAAAGACGTGCATCGCGTCGCGTTTTACGAAATCACCAAAAACGCCGTGCGACAGGCGATCGACGAGCCGCGCGAGCTGTCGCTCGATCTCGTGAACGCCCAGCAAGCGCGGCGTGCGCTCGACTATCTCGTCGGCTTCAATCTCTCGCCGCTGCTATGGAAAAAAGTACGCCGCGGTTTGTCGGCGGGGCGCGTGCAGAGCCCGGCGCTGCGCATGATCTGCGAACGCGAAGCGGAGATCGCCGCCTTCGTGCCGCGCGAATATTGGACGCTCGATGCCGAAGGTGCGCGCGACGGTCAAAAGTTTCCGTTGCGTCTGGTCGAATTCACAGGCCGTAAAGTCGAGCAATTCAGCTTCACCGCCGAGGCCGCAGCGCGCGACGTCGAAGCGAAGCTGAGCGCCGCGAGCGGCGCCGGCGTGCCGGTCGCTGACGATCGCGAGCTTGCGCCGCCCGGCACGCTGCGCGTGCTCACCATCGATCGTAAACAACGTAATCGAAATCCGGCGCCGCCGTTCACCACCTCGACGCTTCAGCAAGAAGCGGCGCGCAAACTCGGTCTTTCGGCGCAGCGCACCATGCGACTCGCGCAACAATTGTACGAAGGTGTCGATTACGGTGAAGGCGCCGTCGGTCTGATCACTTACATGCGTACCGACGCCGTGAATCTCGCCAACGAAGCGATCGGCGAAATTCGCGGCGTGATCGCCAAATTGTATGGCGCCGACTCGGTACCCGAAGCACCGCGCTACTTCAAAAATAAGTCGCGCAATGCACAAGAGGCACACGAAGCGATTCGCCCGACCTCGGCCGCAGTGACGCCGCAGTTGCTCGAAGGTCGCATCGACAACGACCTGCACCGACTCTACACGCTCATTTGGAAGCGCGCGGTCGCCTGTCAGATGACGCACGCGGTGTTCGACACCGTGGCCGTCGATCTGCTCGCCGGTGCCGACGGTCCGCAACGCCATCTGCTGCGCGCCAACGGCTCGACGCTGGTGAAGCCCGGCTTCATCGCCGTCTACATCGAAGGTCAAGACGATTCGACCGACGATGACGACGATCGCATCCTGCCGCCACTCGCCGAAGGCGACACGGTGCAACTCGTGCGCTTACGAGGCTCGCAACATTTCACCGAGCCGCCACCGCGCTATTCGGAAGCTTCGCTAGTCAAAGCCCTGGAAGAACACGGCATCGGTCGCCCGTCGACCTACGCATCGATCATCTCGACGTTGAAAGATCGTGAGTACGTCGACATGGACAGCCGCCGGTTCATCCCGACCGACATCGGTAAGATCGTCAACAACTTCCTCAGCACGCACTTCGGTAAATACGTCGAATACGGCTTCACGGCATCGATGGAAGACGAGCTCGATGCCGTCTCGCGCGGCGAGGAAGATTGGACCGAGCCGCTGCAAAAGTTTTGGCAACCGTTCATCGATCTCGTCGAGCACACCGAGAAAAACGTGTCGCGCGATGAAGCAGCACAAGCGCGCGAGCTCGGCGTCGACCCGCAAAGCGGCAAACCGGTATCGGTGCGCATGGGTCGCTTCGGGCCGTTCGTGCAGATCGGTACCCGTGACGACGAAGACAAGCCGCGTTTCGCCGGGCTGCGCCCGGGTCAAAAGATGGACACCATCAAACTCGACGCGGCGCTGCAGTTATTCCAATTGCCGCGCAAACTCGGCACGACGCCCGAGGGCGAGGCGCTGGAGGCGAACATCGGTCGCTTCGGTCCGTACGTCAAATTCGGCAGCAAATATGCCTCTCTGAAAGCCGAGGACGACCCTTACACCATCACCCTCGAACGCGCGATCGAGGTAGTGGCGGCGAAGAAGCTCGCCGATGCAAATCGCATCATTCAAGACTTCGGTATCGACGACATCCAAGTGTTGAACGGTCGCTATGGCCCGTATATTTCCGACAAAGCACGCAACGCTCGCATTCCGAAAGAGCGGGATCCGAAAACTTTGACGCTGGAAGAATGTCGCGAATTGCTCGCAGCGGCGCCGCAACGCCCGGGTCGCGGTCGCTTCGGTCGCAAGGCACCGGCCAAGGCCGCCGCAAAGACTGCGCCGGACGCAGGCGCCGCTAAGCCAAAAGCTAAGCCGAAGGCTAAGGCTAAGGCTAAAGCGAAGAGCAAGTCGAAGGCGAAAACCGCGCGGAGCGCCGCCAGCGACGGCGAGTGATCGCGCGCGGGCATGAAGTACCGCCACGCTTTTCACGCCGGAAATTTTGCCGACGTCCACAAACACGTCACGCTGCTCGCGTTGTTGCGTGCACTCGCGCGTAAAGAAAAAGGGTTTTTGGTGCTCGACACGCACGCAGGTCGTGGTCGTTACGACCTCGCCGCCGCCGACGCACGCAAAGGCGACGAGTCGCGGAGTGGCATAGAGCGATTGCTCGCAGCGCCGATCGCCGACGTGCCGGAAATCCACGATTACCTAGAACTCGTGCGGCGTTCGCGTAAAGGGCCGCATGCCCGCCACGCCTATCCGGGTTCGCCTTGGCTCGCACTGCAAGTGCTACGCCAGCAAGATCGCGCCGTGTTCGTCGAAACGCAACCGAGCGAACACGCCGCGCTCGATGCGTCCTTGCGTGCGGCGACGCCGAGCGCCCGCTTCGTGAGCGAATGTGCCGACGGCTATGCGCGGCTCGCACATTGGTTGCCGAACGTCGAGCGACGAGCGCTCGTGCTCGTCGATCCGCCCTACGAGGAATCCCGCAGCGATTTCGACGCTGTTGTCGCGGCGATCGCGACCGTGCTGCGAAGATTGCCGACCGCCGTGCTCGCGCTCTGGTACCCGATCAAAGACGAGCGTGACACCGGCGCTTGGCTCGAGCGCATACCGGCGCGCGTGCCGCACGATGCGGCACACCCACCGACTTTTTTGTGCAGCGAGCTTTGGTTACGTCCACCCGACAACCGCGTCGGCTTGAACGGCTCGGGGATGTTGATCGTCAATCCACCGTGGCAGATCGACACGCGCATGCGCGAGTGGTTGCCGGTGTTGCACGCTACGCTCGACCCCGCGCCCGCCCGAGGTGGCTGGCGGGTGCGATAAACTGCACGCGATGAACACCCAAGGCAAAGATTCGACGCCGGACCGCTACGGTGTCGTGGGACATCCGATCGCGCATAGTCGTTCGCCGTTCATCCACGCGCGCTTCGCCGCGGCCACCGCACAATCTTTGCTCTACGATCGGCACGACATCCCGCCCGAGGAATTCGCAACGCAACTTCGTGCACTGTTCGCTACCGGCTTTCGTGGCGTGAACGTCACCGTGCCGCACAAAGAATCGGCGGCACGATTAGCCGACGTGTTGACCGACCGCGCGCGACGCGCCGGCGCCGTCAACACACTCGCCGTCCAAGATGACGGCTCGCTGCTCGGTGACAACACGGACGGTGCAGGCTTGATGGCCGATCTTGCATATCTCGGCGTGGAGCTGCGCGATCGACGAATATTGATCTTGGGCGCCGGCGGCGCGACGCGCGGCATCCTCGCGCCCTTGCTCGCAGCCGCGCCCGCGACGTTGACCATCGCGAATCGTCGACTCGAACGTGCGCGCGAACTGCAGCGTGCATTCGGCGATCTCGGTGCAGTCGACGCTTGCATCTATGAAGACTTGCCGCAACGAGTCGCGGCGCACGGCGGTTTCGACGTCGTGATTCACGCGACCTCGGCGGGTATGGAAGGCAAATTGCCGGCGATCGAGCGCACGATCTTCGCGCCCGACGCCTTCGCCTACGATCTCGGTTACGCTCCCGGGGACACGGCGTTCGTGCACTGGGCGCGCGCCGCGGGCGTGGGGCGGGTCGCACAAGGTCTCGGCATGCTGGTCGAACAAGCCGCCGAGGCGTTTTTTCTTTGGCGCGGGGTGCGACCGCCGACCGCTGACGTACGTCGCGAACTCGAATTGACGAACGCTACTCCCGCGCCGCACCACCGTTGATCGACGCGGCGCCCGTGCCGTCGGCGGCGGGTTTGACGTTACAGCCCGCGCCTAGCCCCACCGTTTCGGCGAATTCGCAAGGATTGCGCGGCCCTGCAGGAACGAGCACGCGCTCGCCGCGCACGGGAATCGGCGCCCAATCCGCGCGGGCCTTGCGATTGCGCGTATTGTCGTCGGCGTAAAACGCGGCATACGAGCGGATCGCGTCTTTGTCCGGATATAACGCCGTCAACGCACCGCCATAACCTCCCGACTGACCGGCGTTACGCGGCCCGAACCACACTGCCCCGTCGCGCGTCACCGCGAGCTTCGGGATGTCGGTTCGCGTGGTGACCGGGTAGCGCGCGAATTTTTTGCTGCGCGGGTCAAACTTCAATACGTGGTTGTCGGTCGCGACCCAAATATTGTCGTCCCGATCTGGCTCGACGTCGTAAGGATTGGTGTAGGGGATGTCGATCTTGAATTCTTCGACTTGGTTCGTGGTTTGATCGACGCGGTACAGCGCGCCGTTCTGCATCGCAAAACTACCCCACGTCACCGACCACACGGCATTCTTCGAATCGACCGCCGGGCGTCGAATGTTGGTCGGTGCGCCGGTGGTGAGACGGTAATGACGGAACGACTCGGTTTTCGGATCGAAGCGCTCAATGCCGCTCGTGTGATACCCCGCGAACCAGACGTTGTCGTTGTGATCGAGGACGATGCCATACGGCCGTGCGCGAGCGACCGGCACGTCCCACCATACGATGTTATTGGTCTTGCGATCGAGCTTGCCGAGACCACCGGTCGTCAGCAAGGTCAACCAAAGATCACCGTGAGAATCGAGCACCATCGAGCTGACGGGAATCGAACGAAAACTTTGCTTCCACTCGAACTTGTATTCGTCATGGACATTTTTTTTCGGGTCGAAATGCGACAGACCGCCGTACCAAACCGTGCCGTCGCGATCGAGCGCGAGAAACTCGCCACCGCCGTGACCTTTGTGATCGGTGATGCGGCCCGCCACCGGATCGACCTCGACGAGACTCTCGCCACCGCGATCCATGATCCAAACGTTACCTCGACCGTCGAAGTCGGGCGTGTGGGTGAATCGATCCGGCTCGCCAGGGACGTTCGGAAAGCGATATTCGACGTACTGCGCTTTCGCGAGCACGGCCGGATCAAGTTGCGGGTCGCTCTCTTGTAACACTGCGCGCGGCTTTGCTTCTAGGCCGAAATGTTGGCCGAGATAGTCGGCCAACAATTCGCGCTCGCGCGGCGAGATCAACAGTGGGTCGAAATACGACGGCTTGCCTTTGGCGCCGAAGGCGACGCCGTTCGCCATCCGTTCGATGGTGATGCGCCAACCTTCGCGATCGAAACGATTACGGCCGGTCGGATAGGTGCGCACGACGTTGTACGGATACAGTTGTGTCGTGTGGCAGCCGAAACAGACGCGCTCGAGCACCTGCCGCGCTTCGCCCGGCGGATAAATCTCGTCATAAGAAGCGATCTTCGCGTCGGCATACGTCATGCCACCGACGTAGGTCGGTGCGAGCGCCGTGTCGGGAACTACGAAGTCCAGCTGGGCCGTTTTGTCGGCGAGGATCCGGGTGCTGCTGCTGCGCGCGGGCAAACTCCAACTGCGTTGGCCGGGCGTGCCACGCACCGTCACCGTATATTTGCCCGGGAACAGGTTGGTGGCGCGATAGCGTCCGTCCACCACGAACACCATGTATCCGATACGCCGCTCGGCGTCGTAGGCGTACACCGTCAACTGCCCGAGCGCGGGCGCCGCTTGCACCGTGCCTTGCAAGGAACCGGTACCGGCGATCGCGGCGACGGCGCGCGCATCGAAAGCGAAGGACGAAAGCAGTAAGGCAGCGAGCATCGAGCGCATTCGACAGTTCCGTGGCACGAGATTTCGTGAAATCATCGACCGCGCTGCAGCGGATTGCAACCAGGTAACTAAGTCCGTGATCGTCACACTCCTCATCGTGCATGGGCTCGTCGGCGTCGCGCTGCTCGGCGCGCTCACGCATCAATGCGCAAGCTTCGTGCGCGCCGGCACACGCAACTCGTTTGCCGGCCGTTACGCCGCCGTTGCGCCGCGTGGTTTCGTGGCCGCCGTCGTCTTTCTGTATGTCGCCGAAATCGCCACCGCCGCGCTGCTGTACCCGAGCTATCGCCTCGACGTCCGAGTGCCGTTCGAAGAAATGTCGCTTGGCTGGGCGGTCGGTTTGTTCGAGCTTAAAGAACATGCCGGTGGCATCGCGCTCGGCATGCTGCCGGCGTACGCATTTCTTTGGTCGCGCGCCGACGACGCCACGCTGCAACGCGCACGCAGCCTCGTCACCATCCTGCTCGCTGCCGTCGTTTGGTTCGATTTTTTGGTCGGTCACGTGCTCAACAACATCCGCGGACTCGGCTGAGGCATCGGCCATGACATCGCGATTCTCACCGGCGGCATTTTCTTTGGCTTACTGCGTCGCTTATGCGCTGGTGTTCGTCCTCGACGCACCGATATTTTTGTACTATCCGCTCGAGGGTGTGTTCGCTTGGGCATGGTCACCGTACGCGTCGGCCGGCCCCGCCATGGCGTGGTACGGTTTGGTCGTCGCGGCTGCGGCGATTGCACTACCCGCGGCCTGTCTCGTGCCGCAGCGACTCATCATCGCCCGGCGCGGCATATTTCTTTGGTTTACGCCGCTTGCCGTGCTCGCGATCTGCGCCTGGCGACTACGATTTTTTTTCGCATGATCGCCGCACATCGTCGCTTGTTATTCGCAGTGTTGCTCGGTGCGTGCAGCGCGACGGCGCACGCGCAATACACCTACGATCCGTCGGCCGCCGACGAACTCGACAAGCCCGGTGTACTGTATTTCGGCTCAGCACGCGACGAGCGCGGCGCCTACGTCGTCGACGTACTCGTCGTACTCGAGAACATTCAGACGAATTTCACCTTGGTCACCGATGCCCGTGGGCGCTTTCGTGCCAAGTTGCCGCCGGGCAGCAGTGCCGCGACCGTGCGCGCGAGTTGCTCGAAGCCGGGTTACGTACAAGTCAGCATCGTCAAGCGGCCAGGCCCCAAAGGCCAGGATCAAGCGGTGCAGGTCGACTGTCTGTTACGCAAAACGATCGCCCGTGATTCGACCCGCACGACCCACGAGCTGCGCCAAGTCGTTGCCGCCACGGGAGACGATCCGGATCGATTGCGACGCGACGCCGATCGCGACGCGCAGCGTGCGCATGCTTGGCGCGTCGTCGCAGACCTCGGCGAGTTCGATCGCTGGGCGAGCGACGAGCAATTGTTCGGGCCAGTTGCCGTTGCTCGGTCGGCGGCACATCGATCGGCTGCGGCGCAATTGATCACGCTCACACAATTCAATTCGGCGGCGGCGGCACACATCGTTAACAATCAGCTCGCCCGTCGCGATGCTTTGGATCGCCTGCGCACGAGCGGTGCGCGTGATGCGACCTTCGCCAACTACCGCAGCGTGCCCGATTTCCCGCGTGAATCGGTCGTGGTGAAATCGGCTTGGTGGCCGGTCGCCGCAAATCGCCTCACCGCTTTGCCGGTGTGGGATGCTGCAACCAACCCGGCGCGCGCCGTCGGCAACGATCACACCACGTGGCGCCGTGTGGTCGCGATCGATTCACGCGCGATCGATTCACGCACGACCGAGCGTCGCACCTCGATCACGTTCGCGAATCGCGACTATCACGATGCCGTTCGTGTACCACTCGATGCGTTTCGAGTTCGTACGGTTGATCGGACGCTCGCGACGACGCTGATGCGCGACCCCGCGCAGCGTAAGGCCGCAGTGCTCGCGCTCGGCCGCCCGCTCGCCGCCGGCGATACACTCGCGCTGGTCGCGCTACATGTCGCGACCAAAGAAATTCGTGATTGGGTGTGGATCACGTTGTGGTGGCACGACCGCGCCGCCCTCGATACACCGCTGCCGCATTACGAGCTGCAGGTCGCCTTCGACGCCGTCACGCCGCGTGAGCCGGACGGCAGCCCGCTCATCGTGTTCAACCCTTGGTTAGAGGCGCGGTTTCCGGACGGTGGCGCGGGTAACGGCACCCGCAGCAATTGCCTCGCCTGCCACCAGCGGGCGAGTTACCCCTCGCCCGGCTTCCTGCCCGTGACCCGCGGCGCCGCCAACCTATCCCAATCCGACCCAGCCTTCGCGGCCGGCCAATTGCGCACCAATTTCCTCTGGACCGTCGCGCAGCGCGCCCGCTAACACCCGCCCGACTCGAAGTTCCGCCGCCACGAACTGCGGGCTGCCCCTGGGCCGGACGCCGGCCAGATCTTGACGTGCACCGCATAATTATTAATAATTCGTGCAATTTTATGCACGCAGACCTTCATCCCGCCGAACGGCGCTCCGCCATCCTGCGCATCCTGCGCCGCGCACCCGTGCGCAAACAGGACGAGCTCGTGCGGCTGCTGCGCGAGGCCGGCCACGAAGCGACGCAGTCGTCGATCAGTCGCGACCTGCGCGAACTCGGCGTGCTCAAAGCCGGCGGTCGCTACTTACCCCCGTCCGAGGACGACACCCGCACGCTCGACGACTTCGACACCTTGCGCCAGTTCGTACGCGGCGTCGCCACCGCCGGCGATGCGCTCACGGTGCTGCGCACCACGATCGGCGCGGCGCAGAGCGTCGCGATCGCCATCGACAAAGCGGCGTGGCCCGAAGTCGTCGGCACGATCTCGGGTGACGACACCATCTTCATCGCAACCGACGGCGCGAGCGCGCAAGCGACGGTCGCGACGCGCCTGCGCACCCTGTTCCGTCTCTAAGCCCAAGGCCTCGTCATGTCTCAGCCTATCGTTCTCGCCTATTCGGGCGGCCTCGACACCTCCTTCCTCGTCCCATGGCTGAAGGAGAATTACGACCGGCCGATCATCACCGTCACGGTCGACACCGGCGGCATCGATGCAGCGACCAAAGAGACGTTGCGTACCCGTGCCCTCGCGCTCGGCGCGAGCGAGCACCATCAAATCGACGCGCGCGCCGATTATTTCGATCAGGTGCTCAAATATTTGATCATCGGCAACGTACGCCGCGGGCAGTTGTATCCGCTCTGCGTCGGTGCCGAGCGGGTGATGCAGGCGCAAACCATCGCTTTGATGGCGCGCAAACTCGGCACCGGCAGCATCGCGCACGGTTGCACCGCTGCGGGTAACGATCAAGTGCGCTTCGAAGTCGCGCTGCGCACGCTCGCGCCTGAACTCGAAATCATCGCACCGGTGCGCGACCGCGCCTTCAAGCGTCAAGAAGAACTCGATTTTTTGCAGGCGCGGAATCTGCCGGTGCCACCGCATGGTGCCGCCTATTCGATCAATCGCGGTCTGTGGGGCGTGAGCATCGGTGGCAAAGAAACGCTCACCTCGCAAGGCAGCATCCCGGACGACGCTTGGGTGCTCTCGCGCGACGCGTTCACGAAGCCGCGCGAGGCCGAACGACACGTGATCCAATTCGAGCACGGCGTGCCCTGCGGCCTCGACGGACGAACGCTCACGCCGGTCGAAGTCATCGAGCATCTCGAAACGCTCGCCGGTCCGTTCGGCATCGGCCGCGGTATCCATTTGGGCGACACCATCATCGGCACCAAAGGTCGGGTCGCATTCGAAGCCCCTGCGGCTGAAGTGCTGCTGAACGCGCACCGCGAGCTAGAGAAACTCGTGCTCAGCGCTCGCCAACAGCGCATCAAAGAAATGCTCGCCGGTCCGTACGGCGACTGGGTGCACGAAGGCCAATTGCTCGACCCCGTGTGTCGCGACATCGAAGCGTTGTTCGTGAACTCGCAACAGCGGGTCACGGGAGTGGTCAACGTTTTGTTCCGTCCCGGCTCGGTGTTCGTTGAGGGCGTCGATTCGGATTATTCGCTGATGGCCGCCTCGAAAGGCGTCTACGGCGAGGCGACCGGCGAATGGAGTCCGGCCGATGCGCTCGGCTTTTCGCGCATCGTCGGTCTGCCGGGAATGTTTCACCATCGCGCCGGCCAGAGGGCAAAGAAATGAGAACGATCGTCGTCGACAAAGTGGCTTCGGTCACGCAAGCCTGCGGACTCGGACACGAGGTGCGCATCGCCACGGAAGACCTGCCGGCCGAAGAGGGCGTGGTGGTCGTGGTCGAAGTGCTCAACAACAAGTCGGGCTACAACACGCTCGAACTCACTAGCGGGCGCATGGCGAAAGTGAACAAGGGCGACATCGTCGTCGGCGCACTCGGCCATCGCAAAGCGCTGTTCGGCTATTCCGGTTACGTGCCGAAAACGCTCGCGGCCGGCGACGTGATCCAAATGCTCAATATCGGTGGCGTGCTCGGCGTCTGCGATTCGGCGAATCCCGACAAGGGCAAGCCATTCGATTGTCGCGTGCTCGGCGTCGTGCTCACCTTCCCGTATCTCGGCGAGCGCATCGGCGTGCCGGCGCGCGCGGGCTATCGCAAGCTCGATTCAAACGCCGCGCTCGATACGCAAGGTGTGCCCGTGGTCGCACTCGCCGGCACTTGCATGGAAGCCGGCAAAACGGCCGCTGCGTGCGCGATGGTGAGTCGCATGCGGCATCGCGGCCTCGTCGTCGATTGCTTCAAAGCCACCGGTGTTTCTTTGCGTCGCGACATCCTCGCGATGGAAGACGCGGGCGCGCGCAATTCGATGATCTTCACCGACCTCGGGGTGATCTCGACCAATCGTGCCACCGGACCGGCGCTCACGCGCACCATGATGACCGAGCTCGCGGCCAAAAAACCCGATGTGATCGTCTTCGAACTCGGTGACGGCATCCTCGGCACTTATGGTGTCGACTCAATCCTCGATTGCGCCGACATTCGGCAATCGCTCACCGGCGTCGTACTGTCGGCGAACGATCCGGTCGCTGCTTGGGGCGGCGTGAAACTTTTGCGCGAGCGGTTCGGCGTCGAGCCGTGTGCCGTGACCGGTCCGGCCACCGACAATGCGGTCGGCGTCGACATCATCCGCGAACAGATGAAAGTCCCGGCGCACAACGCACTCACCGACGGCGCAGGACTCGCCGACTGTGTGATCGCAGCGATCGGGCTCGCACAAAAGTTTCCGGTCGTGTCGTGAGCACACGCATTCCCGTCATCGTGCTCGGCGGCACCGGCTACGTGGCCGGCGAAGTGCTGCGACTCGTGCTCGGGCACCCGCAGTTCGAGCTGGCGGGCGTGATGTCCGACTCGCAACCGGGCGAAGCGGTGGGCAAAGCGTTTCCGCATCTCGCTGCAGCGCTCGGTGGGGTCGTCTTCGAATCGCAAGCGGCGATCACGCAGCGCATCGCGTCGTTGCCGCGCAGCGCGGTGTTCTCGGCGGCGCCGCACGGCGTGAGCGCCGCGCTCATCGACACCTTGTTGCAAGCCGCCGAGGCCGCGGGCACGCAACCGCGCGTGGTCGATATTTCCGCGGACTATCGCTACTCCAGCGCCGACGCGTACGCCGCCGTCTATAAACACGCACACGGTGCGCCCGCGCGCATCGCGCAGTTCACTTGCGCCGTGCCCGAGCATCTTGCGCACGCGAGTACGCCGCACGTGGCACATCCCGGCTGTTTCGCGACCGCGACGTTGCTCGCGAGCGTGCCATTGCTCACGCTCGATCTCGTCGAGCCACGCTTATTTGTGAGTGGCGTCACCGGCAGCACCGGCTCTGGTCGCAAGCCCGTCGACGGCACGCACCATCCGACGCGCCACTCCGACCTTTATTCGTACAACGCGCTCGCGCATAGACACGTGCCTGAAATCACCGCTTGTGCCGCGGCCGCCTCGGGCGTCCACGCCGATTTCGCGTTCGTGCCGCACTCGGGTCCGTTCGCGCGCGGCATCCACGTCACCGTGCAAGCGACCCTCAAAAGACCGCTGACCGGCGAAGAAGTACTCGTCAAGCTACGCGAGTACTATGCCCGCGCACCGTTCGTCCGCGTCGATAAATCTGCGCCGCGCGTCAAAGACGTTGCGAGCAGCAACTACGCGCACCTCGGCGCGGCGGCCGACGGCCGCAGCGTTGCGGTCATGTGCGCGATCGATAATTTGAACAAAGGTGCCGCCGGCGGTGCCGTGCAATGGATGAACCGATTGTTCGGCTTAGCAGAGACCACCGGTCTCACCGCACCCGCGCCCGGCTGGACCTAAGAAAACCTCGGTACGGAATCTCTCGACATGAGCCCCAAAGATCATCTCGCACCCGTGTTCGCGCAGTACCCGATGGAGGTCGTCGACGCCGAAGGCGTTTGGCTGCATACGCGCGATGGACGTCGTGTGCTCGACCTATACGGTGGTCATGCGGTCGCCGCACTCGGTTACAAACATCCGGGCTGGACGCGCGCGCTCACGCAGCAAGCCGAGGCCTGTAATTTCCAAAGTAATGCCGTGCCGATGGATGTTCGCGTGCGCGCTGCCACTCGACTCGCGAAATTCGCAGGCGGTGCGTTCGACAGCGTGTTCTTCGTCAACTCCGGCGCCGAAGCCAACGAAAACGCACTACGCATGGCGTTCAAAATGACGCGGCGCACACGCGTCGTCGCGGTCGAAGGTGCATTTCACGGTCGAACGGCTGCAGCCGGTGCCGTCACTTGGGGCGCACAGGCAAAGTGGTACGAATTTCCGCGCGCGCCTTTCGAAGTGACGTTTTTGCCGCGTCGTGATCTCGCTGCGATCGCGACGAACATCGGCGACGATGTCGCTGCCGTGATCGTCGAACCGGTGCAAGGCGTCGGCGGAGCCTACGACATGGGTACCGAATATCTTGCTGCGCTACGCAAGCGCTGTGACGAAACCGGCACCCCGCTGATCTTCGACGAAGTGCAGATTGGCGTCGGTCGCAGCGGTTGGCCGTTCGCTGCCAACATGTACGGGGTGACGCCCGACATGATCACCACCGCCAAGGCGCTCGGTAACGGCTTTCCCTGCGGCGCCTTGCTGATGGCGCCGGCGGTGACGGCGGCGATCAAACTCGAAGGTCTCGGCACGACGTTCGGCGGCGGCCCGATGGCCTGCGCCGTGATCGAAGCGGTGATCGACGCGATCGAAAGCGAGAATTTGCTCGCCAACGTACGCCGCGTATCGGCTCTGCTACGCGAACGTTGCTCGGTCGGCCCCGTGGTCGGTCATCAAGGAGCGGGATTCCTACACGGCCTACGCGTGTCGCGCCCCGCCAAAGAAATCCAAACCGCGCTGCTCGCGCGCGACATTCTCACCGGCACCAGCGGCGATCCGAACATCGTCCGTCTTTTACCGCCATACACGCTAGCCGACGAGCACGTCGAGTTGTTGCGCGAGGCACTGTTAAGCCTATGAAAAATTTTCTCGATCTCGCCGATTTCAGTCGCGAAGAAGTCTTGGACCTCATCGCGCTCGCACGTCGTCTCGAAACGCACCCCGAGCCACAAGCGCTAGCACGCAAGATTTTGGGGTTAGTGTTCTTCAATCCGTCGCTACGCACCTTGTCGTCGTTTCAGGTGGCGATGATGAAGCTCGGCGGCTCTTCGTTCGTCATCACGCCCGGGCAAGGCACCTGGCAACTCGAGACCAAGCTCGGCGCCGTCATGAACGGTGCCGCAGCAGAGCACGTGCGTGAAGGCCTGCCGGTGCTCGCATCGTACTGCGATGCGCTCGGAATTCGCGCCTTCGCGGAAGGCAAAGATTTGCACTACGACCTCGCCGAAACGAACTTTCGCGCGATGGCGAGTGTGGTCGACAAGCCGCTGATCAATCTCGAATCCGCCATCAACCACCCCTGCCAATCGCTCGCCGACTGGAAGACGATGGAAGAGATCGGCGTGCCGCAACGTGCGAAATTTGTCTTGTCTTGGGTAACGCATCCGCGCGTCACGCCCATCGCCGTGCCGTCGGCGACCGTACACATGGCTGCACATCGCGGCATGGAGGTCGTCGTGCTGCGCCCGGAAGGTTTCGCGCTGCCGCCCGAAATCATGGACAAAGCGCGCGCGGCAGCCGCGGCCGCAGGCGGCTCGGTGCGTGAAACCTCGCAACGCGACGAAGCCTTGGCGGGCGCGCACGTGATCTACGCCAAAGAATGGGGCTCAACCACTCACTACGGTGACACTGCGGGCGATGCCGCGCTGCGCGCGAATCTCGCCGATTGGTGCGTGCGCGACGATTGGTTCGCCAACACGCATGCCGATTGTAAATTCATGCACTGTCTGCCGGTGCGCCGCAATGTCGCGGTCGCCGACGAAGTGCTCGACGGTTCGCGCAGCATCGTGCAGCGCGAAGCCCACAACCGTTTGCCGGCGCAGATGGCGGTGTTGCACCGCTTGCTCGCCCGTTGATTTATTTGGAGCTACGCACATGATCAAGCACAAACCCGACCCGACCGCCGTGATTCGCGCCTTACGCAGCGCAGCGCCCTACATTCGCCTCTTCAAAGGTAAGACCTTCGTCGTGAAAGCGGGTGGCGGCGTGTTCGGCGATCCCGAAGCGACTCGCGCGCTGATCGAGCAAGTGGCCATCCTGCACTCGTTGGGCGTCAAGGTCGTATTCGTGCACGGCGGTGGTCCGCAACTCACCGAAGTCAGCGAGAAGCTCGGCGTGCCGACGCAGATGATCGAAGGGCGTCGCGTCACCGACGCGCAATCGATCGACGCGACGGCGATGGTGTTGAGCGGCCTCATCAACACTCGCATCCTCGCCGCCTGTCGCGAGCTGAACGTGCCGGCGATCGGCATCAGCGGCGTCGACTCGGGTTTGATCCAAGCTCACAAACGCGCACCGGTGAAATTGCAAAGTAGCGATGCGACCGTCGACTACGGCTTCGTCGGCGATATCGACTACATCGACACCGACGTGATTCGCAAACTGCTCGACAACGGTTTGATGCCGGTGATCTCACCGCTCTCCAGCGACGGCTCGGGCACGCTGCTCAATATCAACGCCGACACCGTCGCCGCCGCGATCGGCTCGGCACTCGGCGCGGAGAAGCTCGTGTTGTGCACCGGCGCACCCGGCATACTCGAGAGCGTCGACGATCCGTCTTCGGTGATTTCGATCACCGACCTCGCCGGTCTCGACCGCCTCAAAAAAGAAAAACGCGTCATCGACGGCATGCTGCCGAAAGTAAAGGCGATCGAAACCGCGTTGCACGGCGGCGTGCGGCGTGTGCACGTGATTTCGTACAAAGCCCCCGATGCGATACTCGCCGAGGTGTTCACCAACGAAGGCACCGGTACGCTCGTGGTGTCGAACATGAAAGGCCTCGCCGCCGCGGAACTCGCCGCCGGTGGCGCGACGATGTCATGACTCGGTTGTGGGACAAGGGCGCACCGCTCGATGAGCGAGTGCTCGCCTACACCGCCGGCGAAGATCACGCGCTCGACGAACGACTCGTACGCTACGACGTGCAGGCGTCGATCGCGCATGCGCACATGTTGCAGGCGCAAGGGCTGCTATCCAAAGACGATTTTGCAGCGATCGAGAAAGGTCTCGAGTCGCTCGCCGCGACCCATGCACTCGGTCAATGG
>RGUL01000006.1 GCA_010027845.1 Gammaproteobacteria bacterium | reverse complement strand
TGCGTGATGAAGATGAACTGCACGCGTTGCGCCATGTCGCGCACGATATCGCAAAACCGACCGACGTTGTTTTCGTCGAGCGGTGCATCGACTTCGTCGAGCAGACAGAACGGCGCCGGATTGAGTTCGAAAATTGAAAAGACCAACGCGACCGCCGTGAGCGCTTTCTCACCGCCCGACAATTGCGAGATCGTCACGTTGCGCTTACCCGGCGGGCGCGCCATGACCGACACACCCGCCGTTAGCGGGTCGTCGCCGACCAATTCGAGGTAGGCATGGCCGCCGCCGAACAACCGCGGGAATTTTTCCTGCAAGCCGGCGTTGATGCGGTTGAAGGTGTCGTCGAAACGCGTCCGTGTCTCGCGATCGATTTTGAGCATCGCCTCTTCGAGCGTCGCCAGCGCGGACGTAAGATCTTCGAACTGACGATCCAAGTATTCTTTGCGCTGCGTGTTTTCGGCGAGTTCTTCGATCGCCGCAAGATTGACCTGACCGAGTCGCTCGATGTCGTGTCGGACCGCAGCGAGATCGGTTTCCCAGCTCTCGATCTGCACTTCCGGCGCGAGGCTCTGCAAAACCTCCTCGAGTTCGAATTTCGTCGCCGCGAACTGCTCGGCGATCGACTCGCGACGCACACGCGTCTCCTGCGCCGCGAGCCGCGCCTGCTCCATCGCCTCGCGTGCTTCGTTGACGGCGCGCTCGGCAAGCTGCCGTCGCTCATCGAGTGTGCGCAACTCGGCATCGGCCGCTTCGAGCGTGCGGCGGGCCTGAGAGAGATCCGCTTCGATTTCGAGACGACGCGACAACATTCCGTTGAGCACGCCCTCTAGTTCGAGAATCGGCGCATCGCCGCCCGACAACTCCATTTCCAACTGCTCGATACGCGAGCCGACTTCGCGACCCTGGTCGGCCATACGTCCGAGCCCGAGCACCATGCTCGACTCGGCCGTGCGACGACCCTCTGCGCGAACCAACAAATCGCGCGCTGCGAGTTGCGCGTTTTGCGCGGCCGTTCGCGCACGCGCCACGGCGTCGCGTGCTTGCTCGCGTTGTGCTTCGAGTTCGGGACGACGTGCATCGAGTTCGCCGACGCGCACCAACCCTCGCTCGAGTTCAGCGCGTGCACGGGCGAGCGCGTCGTCGGCAAGACCGATCTCGCGGATCACTTCGGCGGACTCTTCATCCAATCTTTGACGACGCAGCAGCGACTCTTGGGCGCGCGCACGCGAGGCCTCGAGCTGCCCGAGCAAATCGGCATGCGCGCGATGCGCCGCTTGGATGCGTTCCTGCGCCGCTTCGCGCCCCGCTTCCGCGGCAGCCAAAGCCTCGCGAGCGGCCTGCAACGCCGCTTCGTCGTTACGTACCGCGCGTTCGGCAGAGTCGAATTCGGCGCGCAGCGTCTTCAATCGTTGCTCGCGCTCCAGCACGCCCGCGTGCGCATCGCCGCCGCGCGCGACACGTAACCACCCGTGACCGACCCACTCACCATCACGAGTAATCAAAGATTCGGCGGCACCGAGCGAACGTCGGGCTGCCAGCGCGCTCGCCAACGAATCGCCGACGCGCACCCGCGCGAGCAACTCCAGCACCGCCTGCGGCCCACGCACGTGCGCCGCGAGCGTACCAGCAGGCGAAGCGGCGCCGTTGGCAGCCGTGTTTTCGAAGATCGCGAGGTGTGTCCCGGCTAAGCCCTCGAGCGACGCCGTGATCGCATCGAGTCCCTCGACGCACACGGCCTCGAGATAATCGCCGAGTACGGTTTCGACCGCGCGCTCGTAGCCGGCATCGACTTGCAGCGCTTCGGCCAACCGCGGCCGATCGCCGAGACCGCTGCTGCGCAACCAATCGTTGGCGCGAGAATCTGCTTGGCCGAGCGCCGCCCGTTGTAAAGCCTCGATCGACATTACTTCGGCACGCGCGCGATCGCGTTGACCGCGCGCCGACTCGAGTCGCGCCTCGAGATCGAATTGCGTCCCGCGACAGGTTTGAACGGCCGTTAGTGCAGCGGCCAGTCCGCGCGATAGTTCGTCCGTTTCGCCTCGCGCCTGTAATTCGCGTTCGCTAAGCCCGGCGAGTTGCCCCGCAGCTTCCTGCGCCACTAGTGCATCGCGCTCCACCGACAACCGATCACGCTGGGCACGCAAGCGCCGCAACTGATTCTCGAGTTGTTCGATACGCGCGCGCTCGACCTGCACGGTCTGATTGGCCGCGCCATTGTCGTGGTTAAAACTTTCCCACTGCTGCTGCCACGCCGCGAGACCCTGCTCGGCGGATTCGAGTTCCGTCGCTGCAGCACGCTCGGCAGACTGCGCACGCTCGATATCGGGCGCGAGACGCGCGAGTTCGTCGCGAATCGCCACGAGTTCTTGCTCGTCGCGCGCGATCTGCAGCGCGAGCGATTCTTGCGTATTACGCGATTGCGCGAGATCGGAGCGCTGACGGTCACGGGTCTCGCGCGCGTACTGAATTTGTTGTTCGGTGCGCGATATGTCGGCCCCGACCGAAAAATATCGCCCTTGAACTTGACCGACGGCGTCGGTCTGCTCGGCGTGAAACGCGCGCTGAGTTTCGATCGCAGCCTCGGCCGCGCGCAAATCGGCCAACGCCGATTGCATGGCCAGTTCCCGCTCGCGCACCGCAGAGTCGTGCACCTCTGCCCCGCTATCGAGTTCGCGCAGTCGCAATGCGAGCAACTCCGCGGTCAAACGACGTTCGCGTTCTTTGAGTTCTTGGTACCGACGTGCCGCGGTCGCTTGACGCTGCAGATGACGAATCTGTTTGTCGATCTCGTCGCGCAAGTCCTGCAACCGCTCGAGATTTTCGCGTGTGTCGCGAATGCGGCTTTCGGTTTCTTTGCGGCGTTCTTTATATTTTGAGATGCCAGCCGCCTCTTCGACGAACGCCCGCATGTCGTCCGACTTCGCCTCGATGAGACGCGAAATCATCCCTTGCTCGATGATGGCGTAACTGCGCGAGCCGAGGCCGGTGCCTAAGAAAAGTTGCGTGATGTCCTTACGCCGACAGCGCGCACCGTTGATGAAGTAGGCACTGCTGCCGTCGCGCGAAACTTCGCGGCGCAACGAAACTTCGGCGAACGCAGCATACGTACCGCCGATTTTTCCGTCGCCGTTGTCGAACACCAATTCGACCGATGCTTTGCCGACCGGCTTGCGCGCACTCGAGCCATTGAAGATGACGTCGGCCATGGAATCGCCGCGCAAATGTTTGGCGGACAACTCGCCCATCACCCAGCGCACGGCGTCGATGACGTTGGATTTGCCGCAGCCGTTCGGACCCACGACGCCGGTGAGATTGCTCGGAAACGTGACGTTGGTCGGATCGACGAAAGACTTGAAACCGGCGAGCTTGATCTTGGTCAGACGCATCGTGTGGACATACCCCTCGGGCGGCGCGACGCCGCCAAGCCCGCTAGTGTAAATTATCCTTCATGAGCACACAGCCTTCACGCATCCTCGAGACGTTCCCGAATCCCAAGCCGGAACTCGATTACACCGTGCGGATGACGATCCCGGAGTTCACCTGCCTCTGCCCGAAAACCGGTCAGCCGGATTTTGCGACGCTTGATCTGGAATTCGTTCCCGACCGCGCGAACGTCGAATTGAAGTCGCTCAAGTTGTACGCCTGGTCGTTCCGCGATCGCGGCGCGTTTCACGAGGCCGTCACCAACGAGATTGCCGACGATCTTGCCGCGGCGATGCAGCCGCGATACCTGCGCCTGACGGCGAAGTTCAACGTCCGTGGCGGCATTTACACCACCGTCGTAGCGACCCGCCGCAAGCCCGGCTGGAATCCCGAGCCGACCGTCACGCTGCCTTGACAGCGCCGCTCCATACGTTCGCTTGATCGCTGCCACTTCCACTGTATAGCCGCTATACTCGCGCCCCCTCCGGAGCACCTCGTTCCTTAGGAGCGTCCAATGCCGGCCAAGAAACCAGCCAAAGCGACCGCCACCAAGCCTAAGAAAGCTGCGCCCAAAGCGGCGACCGCGGCTAAACCGAAAGCGCCGGCCGTGAAGGCTGTACCGACGAAGGCGGTGCCTGCGAAGGCTGCACCCTCCAAACCGGCCGTGCCCGCCAAGGCTGCTGCCCCGGACAAGGCTGCGGCTGCGCCATCGAAGTCCGCGCCGGCCAAAGGGAACGGTGCGAAAGCGGCGGCCCGCGCCGAACCGCCGATGGCGACTTTCGTGCGTCGCAACCCGCTGCCGATCCCTGCGGCGCCGGTCGACGGTGAAGACGGCGAAGACAGCGGTTTGCTGACCGGTCCGCGCAACGTACAGCCCTACGTCGTCAAGCGCGGCGAGCAGTACATGAGCAAACAACAGCTCGAGCACTTCCGCTTGATTTTGAACACCTGGAAACGCGATCTGATGGAAGAAGTCGATCGCACCGTCTCGCACATGAAGGACGAGGCGGCGAATTTTCCCGATCCGAACGATCGCGCCACGCAGGAAGAGGAATTTAGCCTCGAGTTACGCACGCGCGACAGAGAACGCAAGTTGATCCGCAAGATCGACGAAGCGATCAAGCGCATCGAAGATGGCTCCTACGGCTACTGCCTCGAAACCGGCGAAGAAATCGGCATCAAGCGCCTCGAGGCGCGGCCGGTCGCTACGCTCAGCATCGAAGCGCAGGAACGTCGTGAGCGTCGCGAGAAGCAGTACGGCGAGCGCGACGACCGCTACCGCTGAGCGAACGAGCGGTGCACTACCGCGGCCGGTTCGCGCCCTCGCCGACCGGGCTTCTGCACCAAGGCTCTTTGTTGGCGGCCGTCGGCAGCTTTTTAGATTCCGCGCATAACCAAGGCTCTTGGCTGCTGCGCATCGAAGATCTGGACGCGGCGCGCTGCCGCGACGAGTTCACCAGCGGAATTTTGGCGACTCTAGAATCCTTCGCGCTTTCGAGCCTGCTGGCGGTGCAACATCAAAGCGCGCGCACGAACTTGTATGACGCAGCACTCGCCGAGTTGTCTGCCTCGGGCCGACTCTTCCATTGCCGATGCACGCGCCGCGAACTC
Source organism: Gammaproteobacteria bacterium (assembly GCA_010027845.1). Taxonomy (GTDB): domain Bacteria; phylum Pseudomonadota; class Gammaproteobacteria; order Steroidobacterales; family Steroidobacteraceae; genus UBA964. Next base: position 51,752 of record RGUL01000006.1, on the reverse strand, counting down.
GCCGCGCTGCAAGCAACCGACGCCGAACCCTGTTGCCTCGGCGATTGCCGCACTCGCGAGATCAATCCGGCCGAGGCGTCGCTACGTTTCGATCTCACCCACCTCGCGCCTTGCGAACTCCAGGATCGAAGCTTGGGATCGATTCGGTTCGACCCGAACATCCATCGTGACGTGATCGTCAAACGACGCGACGGTGTGATCGCTTATCACCTCGCGGTGGTGGTCGACGATGCCGACGCGGGTATCACGGATGTCGTACGTGGCGCCGATCTATTGCAGGCGACGGTATGGCAGCTCGGCCTGCAGCAAGCGCTCGCGGTTGCTACGCCACGCTATCTACACCTGCCGGTGATCATCGAGCCGGACGGCCAAAAATTATCCAAATCACGTCGCTCGATCGCCGTCGACTCCGACGTCGCGACGCTCGCGGCGTCGTTACGCCGCGTGCTGCAACTTTTGCGACAGGATGATCCGCCAGCGAGCGCGAGGACACCCCGCGAAATTTTGCAATTCGCGGCAGCCAGATGGAACACAGGCCGCTTTCGCGGCCTGCATTCGGTGTCGACTGACTGAGCTCGCCGTTCGACGAGCGAGTTTAGACTAGCGCTCTTCGACGTCCTTCATGGACAGACGCACGCGACCCTGACGATCAACCTCGAGCACCTTCACCCGCACGACGTCGCCTTCCTTGAGCTTGTCCGAGACACGCTCGACGCGTTCGTTCGAAATTTGCGAAATGTGCACGAGACCGTCGCGACCCGGCAGGATCGTGACGAACGCGCCGAAGTCCATTAAGCGCGCGACACGACCTTCGTAAACTCGACCCACTTCGACATCGGCCGTGATGAGTTCGATGCGCGCCTGGGCTTCGCGACCCGCCGCGCCGTTGACCGAAGCGATCTTGACCGTACCGTCGTTCTCGATGTCGATGGTGGTACCGGTTTCTTCGGTGATCTGACGGATCACCGCACCGCCCTTGCCGATGACGTCGCGGATCTTCTCCGGGTCGATCTTGAGGGTGATGATCGAGGGCGCCCACTCGGACATCTTCTCGCGCGGCGTGGCCAAAACTTTGTTCATCTCACCGAGGATGTGCAGTCGCCCGGCTTTCGCCTGCTCGAGCGCGATCTTCATGATCTCGGGCGTGATGCCCTCGACCTTGATGTCCATCTGCAGCGTCGTCACACCATCTTTGGTACCGGCGACCTTGAAATCCATATCGCCGAGATGATCTTCGTCACCCAAAATATCGGTGAGAACTTTGAAGCGCTTGCCTTCAAGCACGAGGCCCATGGCGACACCCGCGACCGGCGCCTTGAGCGGCACACCCGCATCCATCATCGCGAGCGACGCGCCGCAGACCGAAGCCATCGACGAAGAACCGTTCGACTCCAAGATCTCCGACACTACGCGCACGACGTACGGGAATTTCTCCATGTCCGGCATGACGGCCGACACACCGCGACGGGCAAGATTGCCGTGGCCGATTTCGCGGCGCTTCGGGCCCGACATCATGCCGGTCTCACCGACCGAAAACGGCGGGAAGTTGTAATGCAGCATGAACGGCTCGCGGCGTTCGCCCTCGAGCGCGTCGATGATCTGCGAATCGCGGCCGGTGCCGAGCGTCGTAACCACCAAAGCTTGCGTCTCGCCGCGCGTGAACAACGCCGAGCCGTGGGTACGAGGCAGCGTGCCGACTTTGATGTTGATGGGGCGAACCGTGGTCGAATCACGACCGTCGATACGCGGCTCGCCCGCCAAGATGCGCTCGCGCACGATCTCGCTCTCGAGACGGAACAACTGATCGTCCACTTGGTCCGCGGTGAACGCCGGTGCATCGCCGCTGGTGAGTTTTTCGATGACGGCTTTTTTGACTTCGCCGACGCGAGCGTAGCGCGTTTGCTTCTCGGTGATGCGATAGGCTTCGGCGAGACCATCGTGGGCAGCGGCCTTTACCGCGGCCTGCAACTCGGCGGTCGCAGCGCTCGGGGTCCAGTCCCAGCGCGGCTTACCGCACTCTTTGACCAGTTCGTTGATGGCGTTGATCGCCACCTGCATCTGTTCGTGACCGAACACGACCGAACCGAGCATCACTTCTTCGGACAGGCAATCGGCTTCCGACTCGACCATCATCACGCCGTCTTTGGTGCCCGCGACGACGAGATGCAAATCCGAAGTTTTCAGTTCTGATGCGGTCGGGTTCAACAAATATTTGCCGTCTTTGTAACCGACGCGCGCAGCGCCGATCGGGCCGTTGAACGGCGCGCCGGAGAGCGCAAGTGCGGCCGACGCACCGATCATCGCGGGGATGTCGGCATCGACGTCCGGATCCATCGACACCACGGTCGCCACGACCTGCGCTTCGTTGTAGAAACCGTCCGGGAACAGGGGGCGGATCGGCCGGTCGATCAAGCGCGAGGTGAGCGTTTCTTTTTCGGTCGGGCGACCTTCACGCTTGAAGAAGCCGCCCGGGATACGACCCGTCGCGTAAAACTTCTCTTGATAGTTGACCGTCAGCGGGAAGAAGTCGCGGCCCGGGGCCGCCTTCTTCGCCACGACGGCGGTACACAACACGACCGTGTCACCCATCGATGCGACGACGGCGGCGCTCGCCTGACGCGCCATTTCGCCCGTCTCGAGCGTGAGCGTGCGGGAACCATACTGAAAGCTTTTCTTGAATGCGGTCACGATGAACCTCGAAAAATTGGTTTCAAATGCGAGAAGGCCGCGCTCTGCTAGGCGCGGCCTTCGGAAGGAATCGGATCAGCGGCGCAGTCCGAGGCGCTCGACGATCTCCTGGTACTTTTGAGGCTTAGTCGCCTTCAAATAGTCGAGGAGTTTACGGCGCTGGTTGACCAACTTGACGAGGCCGCGGCGCGAAGAGTGATCGCCGGCGTGCGCGGAGAAATGTTGGCCTAGCCCGGAGATACGCTCGGAGAGCAGCGCGATCTGCACTTCGGGAGAGCCCGTGTCCTTGGCATCCCGGCGGAACTGGGCGACGACTCCGCTCTTTTTCTCTGTACTGAGAGACATTCTGAAAAACCCTTTTGGATCTGAATAGTTACGTCGTTCGTTGAAGGCCGCGCATTCTACTCGCTGACTTTCTGCGCGACAAGTCGCTTGGGCGCCACGATTCCGGGCGCCGTCACGCGTCCGAGGCCCATGAAAACACCGCCGGGGGCCGAGACTCGCACGCTGCTGCCCACCGGCGCCCCGCATTCCGCACGCACCTGACGGCCCTGCGCGAGCGCGACTGCGCCACGCGCATCGAGGACGACCGCGGCCAAGTGTCCGACGGTCACCTCCGGGCCCAACAATTCGAGCGGCTCGCCCGCCGCAATACGCGCCTCCACGGCCGCGAGCTCGATCATCGCGTGTTCGGGAAACGGCTCGACCCGCGTTCGGCGCAAGCGCGCAACGTGACCGCAACTACCGAGTGCCTTGGCGATGTCTTCGGCGAGTACCCGAACATAGGTGCCCTTGCCGCAGATCACTTCGCAATCGAGCCAGTCGACACCCGAATCGAAACATTCGAGCCTTGCGATATGGATCGGTCGCGGCTGGCGCTCGACCGTGCCGCCGGCGCGTGCGATGGCGTACAAAGGTTTGCCGTCGCGCTTGAGCGCCGAATACATCGGCGGCACTTGCAGCGAGTCGCCGAGGAACGTCGCGAGCACCGTCTTCAACTGCGCGGGGTCGATGGTGGGCACTGCCGCCGTCTCGCAAACCTCGCCCTCACGATCGCCGGTGGTCGTGGCGCGACCGAGGGCGATGCGAAAGCGATACACCTTCGCCCCTTCGAGCACTTCACCGGCCAGTTTCGTCGCCTCACCCAGACAAATGGGTAGCATGCCGGTGGCGAGCGGATCGAGACTGCCCACGTGCCCTGCTTTATCGACCCGCAGCAGCCGCCGCACGCGTTGTGTCGCCTGCGTCGACGACAAACCTTCCGGCTTGTCGAGCAACAACAGACCGTCGATCAATCTTTCGAATCCGGATGATCGCGATCGGATCGCACCGCACCGTCGATGAGACGCGTGAGGCGATCGGCACGCTCGATGCTGACGTCGAACACGAATTCCAATCGCGGCGCGTGACGCAACGCGAGTCGGCGCCCGACCTCGCCGCGCAAAAATCCTGCGGCGCGATCAAGTCCTCTCTGCACTTCCTCGACGGTGTGTCGCTGACCGAACGGCACGAACGAAATTCGCGCGACGCTTTGATCGGGCGACAGGTCGACGGCGGTGATCGTCACGTCCCCCACGCGCGGATCTTTGACCTCGCGCGATACGAGTTCGGCGACGACCCGCTGAAGTTCGGCGCCGATGCGTAGCGTGCGAGCGTTACGTCCGCTCACGCGATGGTCCGCGCAACCTCGACGCGCGAGTAGCACTCGATTTGATCGCCGACGCGCACGTCTTGGTAGTTCTTCACGCCGATACCGCACTCGGTTCCGGCACGCACTTCGCCAGCATCATCTTTAAAGCGCCGCAACGATTCGAGCGCACCTTCGAAGATCACCACGTTATCGCGCAAGACGCGAATCGGATTGTTGCGCTTGACCGAACCTTCCATGACGAGGCAGCCGGCGACGACGCCGAATTTGCTCGAGCGGAACACTTCGCGGACCTGTGCGGTGCCGACGATTTGCTCGCGCACTTCCGGTGCCAGCAAACCGCTCATGCGCTGCTTCACGTCATCGATGGCTTCGTAAATGATCGAGAAGTAGCGGATTTCGACGCCGTTTTCCTTCATCGCATCGCGCGCGGCCGAGTCGGCGCGCACGTTGAAGCCGATGATGAAAGCGCGGGATGCCGCCGCGAGTTGCACGTCCGACGCCGTGATGCCACCGACGTTGCTCGCGATCACCTTGACTTGCACTTCCTCGGTCGACAACTTGCCGAGCGAATCGCGCAACGCCTCGGCGCTGCCCTGCACGTCGGCCTTGATCAGCACGGGAATCACGCCGGCCTTCTCTTCGGTCATCTGCGAGAACACGTCGCCGACCGCAGCTGCCTGCTTGGCGAGTTTCACGTCGCGGAACTTACCTTGGCGATAGAGCGCAACTTCGCGCGCTTTGCGCTCGCTCTCGACCGCTAGCAGCTCGTCTCCCGCATGCGGCGCACCCGACAGCCCGAGCACGAGCACCGGCATCGAGGGCTTCGCCTCCTGCACCGCACGCCCGGCTTCGTCGAACATCGCGCGGACGCGACCGAACTCCTGACCGGCGATGATCGGATCACCGAGTTTCAGCGTGCCGCGTTTAACGAGCACCGTCGCCACCGCACCACGGCCTTTTTCGATCGACGCTTCGATGATGAGACCCGACGCGAGTCCCTCGACGGGCGCGGCAAGTTCGAGCACTTCGGCCTGCAGCAAAATCGCTTCAAGCAGTTGGTCGATGCCTTGACCGGAGAACGCCGATACGTTCACGAAAATATTTTGACCGCCCCATTCTTCGGGAATGATTTCTTGTTTCGACAGTTCGGTACGGACGCGATCGGGATCGGCGTCCGATTTGTCGACTTTGGTGACCGCGACCACGATCGGCACGTTCGCCGCACGCGCGTGCTGGATCGCCTCGACGGTCTGCGGCATGACGCCGTCGTCGGCAGCCACCACCAAAACCACGACGTCCGTCGCTTTCGCGCCGCGGGCGCGCATCGCGGTGAAGGCGGCGTGGCCCGGCGTATCGAGGAAGGTGACGCCGCCCTTCGGCGTCAACACGTGATAGGCGCCGATGTGCTGGGTGATGCCACCCGCCTCACCAGCGGCGACTTTCGACTTGCGGATGTAGTCGAGCAACGAGGTCTTGCCGTGATCGACGTGACCCATCACCGTGACGACGGGCGGACGCGCCACCAACGATTCGTCGGCTCCCGCACCCTGCAAATCGGTTTCGATCTGATTTTCTTTGAGGACCTTGGCGGTGTGCCCCATCTCCTCGACCACCAACACCGCGGTGTCTTGGTCGATCGGCTGGTTGATGGTGGCCATCACGCCCATGTTCATCATCGCTTTGATGACTTCGGTGGCCTTCACCGCCATTTTTTGGGCTAATTCTTGCGGTGTGATCGTCTCGCCGATCGACACCTCGCGCACCACCGGCGCGGTCGGCAATTCGAAACCGTGTCGCGCCTCCATACCGACGGGAGCCTTGCGCTCGCGAACTTTTTTCTTTTTCTTGAATCGCGAACTGACGTCTCCGGCGACGTGCAATTCTTCGCGACCGTAACGCGTCCGACGATCGCGCTCGCTCTCTGCCGCAGGCTTGGCGGCAGGCGCCGGCGCTTCGGTGCGTCCCTTGCGGGCGGCGGCAGCCTTGTCGCCCTCCGCTGCGGGCGCCGCACGGTCGCGCTGCTCGGCAGCGCGACGCGCTTCGTCGGCAGCACGGCGCGCAGCCGCTTCCTCTTCGATGCGACGCCGATTGTCAGCTTCGATACGCTCGGCTTCCCGGCGCTCGTTCTCCTGCCGTTCACGCTCCGCGCGTTGTGCTTCCTCGGCCTCGCGACGCTTCGCCTCGGCGACTTCGTCGACTTGCCCTTTGGCCTGCTCCTCGAGTACGTCGCGCTTGACGTAAGTACGCTTGACGCGCACCTCGACGTTCACCGTTCGCGCACGACCTGCACCGCCGGCGAGCTTAATTTCGCTCTGCTGCTTGCGTTGCAACGTGATCTTGCGCGGTGCTGCCGCGCCCGTCGCCTCGGGCGCCGCACCGTGACTGCGACGCAAATGCGTCAGCAGCAACATTTTCGACTCGTCGCTGATTCTGTCGGCGGGGCCGGAAACTTTGATGCCCGCCTGATCAAGCTGCACGAGCAGCTTGTCGACGGGAATCTTCAGAACCTCGGCGAACTGTGCAACCGTTACGTCGGCCATGCGATCAACCTTCCTCAGCCTCAGCCGTTACCCGGCGCGAACCAATGTTCGCGGGCTTTCATGATGAGCTTGCCGGCTTCTTCAGCCGTCAAACCCTGAATGTCGAGCAAATCGTCTACGGCCTGCTCGGCGAGATCTTCACGCGTGCGCACGCCACGCCGTGCGAGTGCGAGCGCAAGATCGGGCTGCATGCCTTCGAGCAGCAGCAAGTCGTCGGCAGGCAACTGCTCGTCGATGCTCTCCTCGCTCGCGATCGCCTGCGTCAACAACACGTCGCGCGCACGGCTGCGCAGTTCTTTGACCATCTCCTCGTCGAATTCCTCGATCGAATTGAGTTCCGACTGCGGCACGTAGGCAACCTCTTCCACCGTCGAGAAACCTTCCTGCACTAGGATGGTCGCGACGTCCTCGTCGACGTCCAATTGCTTCATGAAGTTCTCGACCAGTAAACGAGCTTCCGACTCACTCTTCGCCTCGGCGTCCGATTCGGTCATGACGTTGAGGTCCCAACCGGTCAGTTGGCTCGCGAGTCGAATATTTTGACCGCCACGCCCGATCGCCTGCGAGAGCTTTTCTTCGCTCACGGCGATGTCCATGCTGTGCGAGTCCTCGTCGACGACGATCGAAATCACTTCCGCCGGCGACATCGCGTTGATCACGAACTGCGCGGGGTTGTCGTCGAAGGGGATGATGTCGACACGCTCACCCGCGATCTCGTTCGAGACCGCCTGGACGCGCGACCCACGCATACCGACGCAGGCGCCGACCGGATCGATGCGCGGGTCGTTACTGCGCACGGCAATCTTGGCGCGAATGCCAGGATCGCGCGCTGCGCCGAGAATTTGAATCAGACCCTGACCGACCTCGGGCACTTCCAACTTAAAGAGTTCGATCAAGAATTCCGGCGCCGAGCGCGTCAAAAACAACTGCGGGCCGCGCGGCTCGGAGCGCACTTCTTTTAAAAACGCCTTGATGCGATCTTGCGGCTTGACCATTTCGCGCATGATCATGTCGGTGCGCGATACGAAACCTTCGGCGTTGCCGCCGAGGTCGACGAAAATTCCGTTACGGTCGACGCGTTTGACGACACCGCTGACGAGCTGACCGACGCGATCTTGGTAAGCCTCGACCACCTGCGCGCGCTCGGCTTCGCGCACTTTCTGCACGATGACTTGCTTGGCCTGCTGCGCTGCGATACGACCGAAGCCGACCGATTCCATCGGCTCTTCGACGAAACCGCCGACTTCCGCTTTCGGGTTGACGTCGAGGGCATCCTCGAGTCGCAACTCGCGATCGGGCACCTCGAGTTCTCTCGAGTCGTCGGCCAGCACTTTCCAACGGCGGAAGGTGTCGTAATCGCCGGTCTTGCGATTGATGGCGACGCGCACGTCCCACTCCTCGCCGTGCTTCTTGCGGGTCGCCGAGGCGAGCGCCGCCTCCAGCGCGTCGAAGATGACTTCTTTGTCGACGCCCTTCTCGTTCGAGACGGCATCCACCACCATCATGATTTCTTTGCTCATCGCCACTATCCTCTGCATCACGCGGCCGTCAGGCCACGACCCGCGCCTTGCCGATCTCAGCAAAACCGATCGACACCGGCTGACCGTCCACCTCGAGACGAATGCCCGCGTCGGTCGTCTCCGCGAGCATTCCCGTAAACCTGCGGCGCCCGTCACGCGCCATCTTCAATTCCACCCAAACACGCGTGCCGACGAAGCGCACGAAGTGCTCGGGCTTGCGCAACACGCGATCGAACCCGGGCGAAGACACCTCGAGCGAATACGCGCCCGGCACGGGGTCTTCGACGTCGAGCAACGCCGACACCTCGCGACTGACCGTTTCGCAGTCCTCGATGCCGATATGCCCACCATGAGACACCGGTTGATCGATGAAGATCCGCAACACACCGGAGCGCGGCGCCGAAACCCATTCGACATCCACGAGTTCGTAGCCGAGCTGCTCTACCAGCGGCTCAAGCAGGCCGATCACCCGTTCGCGCACCGACGCTGTGGTCGTCATCGTTTCAACCCCGCCATCGACGGAAACGAAAAAGGGCCCGAAGGCCCCAAACCGATATCCGCCCCGGCCAGGGGCCCCATAATAAAAAAGCCCCTCGGGGGGCTTTTCAGATCAAGCACTTACGACACAAATTACGACCGAGATCGAAACTTGCGCCGCCCACGCGACCCGAGGAGCCTCGCGGGGCGCGAATCTTAACGGAACAGACCCCGAAACGCTAGGGCCTCGACTGCGAGGCGGTCGGCGCGGACCCCAGCCACTTCGCGAGCCAGGCGTGCAACTCCGTGAAGAACAGTCGACTGTTCTCGCCCTTCAGCACCCAGTGGTTCTCCTCCGGGAAGACGATCAGGCGACTCGGAATCTGGCGTCGCTGCAGGACGCTCCAATATTCGAGCGAATTGTTGAGTGGCACTCGGAAATCTTGTTCGCCCACGGTCACCAAAGTCGGCGTCGAAAACGCCGCGGCACGACGAATGGGATTTTGCTCGCGCCACACTGGGCCTTGCTCCCACACCGGACCCCCGTTGTTGATCTCGCGCGAATAGATCGTGTCGCTGGTCGCCCACTGCGACTCGAGGTTGATCAAACCCGCATGACTGACGAGACAGCGATAACGTGTGGTGGTCGCCTGTAACCAATTCGACAGATGCCCACCGTAGCTTGCGCCACCGGCGCAGGTGCGAGACGCATCGATGAACGCGTTGTCGCGGATCGCGACGTCCGCGGCTTGATTCAATTCCTCACCAGCACTCGCGAGCGGGTCGCCCTGCACGCCTTGCGCGAACGCCTCGCCGAAACCGGTCGAACCGGTGTAGTTGGTCAGCAGCACGACGTAACCGGGCGCACCTAGCAGGTGATAGTTCCAGCGCAGCACCCACTGATCGCGCCACTGCGAGTGCGGCCCGCCGTGAATAACCACGAACAGCGGGTATTTCTTAGTCGGATCGAAATTCGGCGGCACGAGTAGGAAATTGTGGATGCGACGACCGCGCGCACTCGTGAACCAAAATTCACGTAATTTCGGCAGATCGAGTTCGCGTAGTTTTTCGGCATCGAAAGCCGCGAGCACCCGATGGGCTTTGTTAGCAAGATCGATGCGCACCACCTGCGGGGTTTGGGTCGCGGACTCGAAGTTGGCCAGTACCACGCCGGCGCGACTCGCAATCGAAAGATTGGCATAGACGCCCTCGCGAACATCGAACGCAAGCGCCGGTGATCGACCGTCGAACGTCGCCACGAAGGGCTTTTCGTGACCGGCCTCCTCGGCGAGCAATAGCACGCGGCGCGCATCGAGTTGCGCGAACGAGGTCACCGAGCGATCGAAGCCGGTGGTCAAAGATTGTGGCTCACCGAGTGCAGGCGCACCCTGCGAGACCGACCACGCGAACGCCGCGAGCTCGGTGCGCACGTAGGTCTTACCGACGTTGCGCTCGCGCGTCGCCAGCAGTCGTTTGCCATCCGAGGTGAATTTAGGCTGACCCCACGAATCGGCATCGTTGGTTAAGCGCACGGGTTCACCGCCGTCGCGCGGGACGAACCATAGTTGCGTCGAGGTGAACTGATAGGCTGCGGTGTTGCGATCGGTGCTCGCGACGAACACCAAACCCGCGCCGTCGGGCGTCCACTCGAGCGGCAAAGAATCACCACCCTCACCGCCCGCGCCCGCGAAGCCCGAGCGCGCGACGAGTTGCGAGGTACCGAAGAGATCGCGCGGCTCGCCCGGCGCGGCCCCGGCGGCCGGCAACTCGAGCACCATCGCGCGCGGCTTTCGGTCTTCGACCCAGCGATCCCAGTTACGCACCGGGAAGCCGTCATAAATTCTCGCGTTCCATTTACGCGCCTTACGCTCGCCTGCGATGCGTTTGTTATCGGCTTCGTCCTTGGCTCCCGGATAGCTACTGCCCACGAACGCGATGCGGCGACCATCGGGTGCGAACACCGGTGCACGCGCACCGTTGACGAGATTCGTCAAACGCACGGCATCGCCACCGGCGAGATCGAGCAGATAAAGTTGCTCGCTGTCATCGCCGTCGCGTTTGGCGGCGAACACGATCTTGCGGCTATCGGGACTCCAATCGGGCGCGCTCTCGCGTCCCTTGTACGCAGTGAGTTTGCGCGGCGGCGTATCGCCGGCCGTCGGCACCAACCAAAGATCGGTGACCTGTGCCTTCTCGTCGTACGACGGTTCGAGCACCGCGAACACCGCCCAACGCCCGTCCGGGCTCACCGCAGGCGCGCCGACCCGTTTCATCAACCACAAATCTTCGTGGGTGATCGCGCGAGCGGCGACAGCCGAGGACGACACGAACGCGCCGACGGCGGCCGCGAGCAGTAGAGCGAGCAACGAATTGGATTTACGCATGCCACGATTGTATCGTCGCTCGGCCCGTTCGCCACCGGAGATGCACTTGCCCGCCGTCGCCCTCGTCGCCATCGTCAAAGACGAAGCACGATCGCTGTACCGATTACTCGACAGCGTTCGCGGCCTCGTCGACGAAATGGTCGTGGTCGACACCGGCTCCCACGACGATACGGTGGCGATCGCCCGGGCCGCCGGCGCAAAAGTGTCGTATTTCGAATGGATCAGCGATTTCGCCGCGGCGAGGAACTTTGCGCTGTCGCAGACACGAGCGCCTTGGCGGCTGGTGCTCGATGCCGACGAATGGCTAGACCGTGACACGTCGGACCTGCGCGCCGTGTGCGCGGAAGCGCCGACGTTCGTCGGTCGCATCGCGCGCTCCGACCGCTTCGACTCGGATGTCGCCGGACGTCGCGAAACGCTGGTGTCGCGGGTCTGGATTTCGCGACTGCTGCCCATCGGGGTCACGTATTCGGGCGCGATACACGAGCAAGTCGTGCACGACCTGCCAACCCAACTAGTGCCGCTGCACGTCTTCCACGACGGCTATGAAGATCAACAACTTGCGCGTAAAGGCGATCGCAACCTGGAAATTTTGGCGCAGCTAGCCGATCGCGGGAGTAGCAACGCCTATCTCGACTACCAATACGCCAAAGAACTCGAGCGTAAGGGTGAGTTGGCCGCCGCCGCCGAGCGTTACGCACGATCGTTGTCGGCGCTCGGCGCGGACGATACGCCGTGGCGCGAAGGCCTGATCTGCGCTGCGCTCGGAGTTTTCGGTCGTGTGCGCGCCTTCGATGCCGCGTTCGAATTGATCGACCACGAGACCGCGCGGTACGCGAACTCGGCCGACTTTTGGTTCTGCGTGGGCTCTTTTCTAATGGATGCCGCACAAGCCAACCCGCAAATCGGCGCGCAATTCTTGGGTCCGATCGAAAACGCATTTCTGCGTTGTCTCGAAATCGGCGAACGCGCCGACGGTGCCGAAGGCGTCGTCGGCCGCGGCAGTTTTCTCGCCGCACAAAATTTACATGCGCTCTATGTCGCCACCGGTCGCGAGACGAAGGCCCGCGAATATGCGTCGCTCGCGATGCGCACACCGCGACCCTAAATTAACTTTTGAGTAGCTTTATTTGCGACCGCGCCGCGGTGGCAAACGACCGATCTCGAGTCTTTGACCGCGCACGACGATGCCGCGCAGATGCGCGAGCGTCTGCGGTTTGAGATTGGCGGGTAAACGAACCAAGGTGTGATCGTCACGGATGTCGATGCCGTTGATCTCGCTGCCGTGCAGATCACCCTCGTGCGCCAGTGCACCGACCAAATTGCCGGGCTGCAAACCGTGCCGGCGACCGACCTCGACTCGGTAGACGGCCTCGCCGCCTTGCGCACCCTCGTCGCCGCCCTTCTTTGCGGTGACGAGCGCTTTGCGCCCGTGGGCGAGTGCCGCCAACCCGGCGGCGATCTGTAACAAATCCGCGTCGTTCTCGCGTACGAATTCTTCGATGACCACGCGATACGATTCCGCCTCAGGGGTACCGACCGCAGCGGCGATCTCGCTCTTAAACTTCGCAGCGCGACGTTTGTCGACGTCTTGTGCCGTCGGCAGGATCATCGGCTCGATGGGCTGGCGGGTGGCGCGCTCGATGATGCGTAGCATGTTGCGTTCGCGCGGCGCGACGAACAGGATCGCCTCACCACTGCGTCCGGCACGGCCGGTACGGCCGATGCGATGCACGTAAGACTCGCTATCGTGGGGTACGTCGAAGTTCACGACGTGAGTGATGCGCTCGACGTCGAGACCACGTGCCGCGACGTCGGTCGCTACGACGATGTCGATATTGCCGGCTTTCAGCGCGGCGACCGTGCGCTCGCGCTGTGCTTGCACGATATCGCCATTGAGCGCCGCCGCCGAAAATCCGCGTGCCTCGAGTTTCTCGACCAATTCGACCGTGGCTTGCTTGGTGCGCGCGAACACCAACATCGCATCGAACGGCTCGACCTCCAAAATTCGGGTCAGAGCATCGAGTTTGTGCAAACCCGAGACCAACCAATAGCGTTGTCGAATGTTGGTCGCCGTCGCGGTCTTGGCCCGGATGGTGATTTCGCGTGGCTGACGCAAATGTTTTTGCGCGATGCGACGGATCGGGGTCGGTAAGGTCGCAGAAAACAATGCAACTTGACGCTCGGCGGGAGCGCGACCGAGGATTTGATCGATCGCATCAACGAATCCCATCTGCAGCATTTCGTCGGCTTCGTCGAGCACCACGAAACGCAAGGTGTCGAGACTGAGCGTGCCGCGTTCGAGGTGATCCATCACTCGCCCGGGCGTACCGACGATCACATGCGTGCCGCGACGCAGCGCGTTCAATTGCGGGGTGTAACTTTGACCACCATAGATCGGCAGCACGTGCAGACCGGGTAAGTGCGTTGCATATTTTTGGAACGCTTCAGCGACCTGAATGGCGAGTTCGCGCGTTGGCACCAACACCAACAATTGCGGCTCGCGACGTGCGACCTCGAGCATCGACAAGAACGGCAACGCAAAAGCTGCGGTTTTGCCTGTTCCCGTTTGTGCTTGACCGATCAGGTCGTGACCGCCGAGCAATACCGGAATCGTCGCCGCCTGAATGGGCGATGGCGATTCGTAACCCACCGCCACGAGCGCGGCCACGATGGGTGGCGCCAACCCGAGGTTAGCGAACGAGGCAGCGTCTGTATCGAAGGAAGTCATGGCATACCGGCGATGAAAAGCCGGACACACGGACTCGGCGAAATTGGTAGCGGGGGTAGGATTTGAACCTACGACCTTCGGGTTATGAGCCCGACGAGCTGCCAGACTGCTCCACCCCGCACCAGGAGGGGCGCGAAGTATACGCGCGGCGGGGGCGTTAGCTCAACACTTTCGCGCACAGGCTCAACAAGCCTTCGGGAAACAGCCCGAGCGCCAGGACGGCGGCGGCGTTGCACGCCAGTGCCACACGGACGCCTGCGTTTGACGGCGCACGGACCGACTGGTCCGTCGGCGCGTCGAAATACATCAGTTTCACGACGCGCAAGTAATAGAACACGCCGATCACCGATACCGCCGCTGCGATCACGACCAGCCAAGTCTGCCCGACCAACCACAACGCTTGGAAGATTTGCAGCTTCGCCCAAAAACCGACGAACGGCGGGATGCCGGCGGTCGAAAACATCAGCGCCATCATGATGAGTGCCAGCAACGGATCGCGCGCGTGCAGGCCTTGGTAATCGTCGAGTCGTTCGGCTTCGAATCCGGCACGGCTAGCCAACAAAATCACGCCGAACGCACCGAGGGTCATGATCACGTACGCAACAGTGTAGTAAAGGGCAGCCTCGTATCCCCGCTCAGTGCCGGCGACGAAGCCCAGCAAAATGAAACCGACGTTGCCGATCGCAGAGTACGCCAGCATGCGCTTGAGATTGGTTTGCGCGATCGCGATGACGTTACCAAGCACCAGCGAGGCGACCGCCACGATCGCCAACATTTGTGTCCAGGCGGGCGCGACGTTGCCGAGACCACCAGCGAGTAAACGGAACGCGACGGCGAACGATGCGAGTTTCGGCGCAGAGGCGACGAACAACGTCACCGACGAGGGCGCACCTTGATAAACGTCCGGCACCCACATGTGGAACGGCACCGCGCCGAATTTGAACGCGACGCCGACCACCAAAAATACGATTCCCATGACGAGCCCGATCGAAGGCTCGCCGTGCAGACGCACGGCCAGATCGCCGAGCAGCAAACTGCCGCTCATGCCGTAGACCAAAGACATGCCGTACAGCAAGCAGCCCGAGGCGATCGCACCCAAGACGAAATATTTCATCGCCGACTCGGCAGCGATTCCCGAATCGCGATCGAACGCGACCAGCGCGTATAAGGAGAGTGCCAGCAACTCGACTCCGATATAGATCGTGAGCAAACTGCCGGCACTGGCGATGACGAAAATGCCGAGTAATGCGGTCAGCACGAGCACGTAGTACTCGCCTTTCAAAAGCCCGCGCGCCTCAAGATAGCTGCGCGAATACAGCAGTGCGACTCCGGTGAACAAAAAGCCGAGCAACTTCAGGAACGTCGCAAGAGGGTCGGCGACGTACATTCCGGAGAAGAGCACTTCCCGTGTCGGCGCCGCAACGACGAACGTCGTCAGCGCGACGCCGAATGCGATGACGAATAATGTCAGTGTGGGCGTGATCCGACGCGCCGCGGCACCGGCGAATACGTCGACGAGCAACACGACGCAGATCGCCGCTGCGAGATATATCTCCGGTAATGCCGGAAGAATGCTTTGCAGAGTGATGTTGGATTGCATAGCGCGCCTCAGACCGGCAACTTGGTGGCGACGATCTGTTCGACCAGATGATGGATCGACGGCTGCATAACTTCTAACAACGGCGCCGGCCACAAGCCGAGTGCGAGCACGCCGATGGCCAGCACGCCCAAGATCAAGAATTCACGCCCGTCGAGATCGGTGAGCTCGGCGACGTGGTCGTTCGCCACCGGGCCGAAGATCACGCGCTTGACGAGCCAAAGCGTATAGGCCGCACCGAGCACCAAGGTGGTCGCGGCGAGGAACGCATACCAAAAATTCGCTTTGAAGCTCGCGAGGATCACTAGGAATTCACCGACGAAGCCGGACGTTCCCGGTAAACCCGAATTTGCCATCGCGAACAACACCATGAATGCGCCGAAGATCGGCATGCGATTGATCACACCGCCGTAGGCGCTGATCTCACGGCTGTGCAAGCGGTCGTACATCACACCCACGCACAAGAACATCGCTCCCGATACAAGTCCGTGCGAAATCATCTGCACCATCGCGCCGTCGAGCCCCATGCCCGCACCGCGCAGATCGCCGGTCGCGGCGTGAATGTCGAAGGCAAGAAAAGCGCCGAGCGTCACGAAGCCCATATGGGCGATCGAGGAATACGCGATCAGTTTTTTCATGTCGCTTTGCACGAGCGCAACGAGGCCGATATAGACAACCGCGACCAACGACAAGATGATCACCAGCGTGTCGAGTTCGCGGCTCGCATCCGGTGCGATCGGCAACGCGAAGCGCAGGAAGCCGTAGCCACCCATCTTGAGCATGATCGCCGCCAGCACCACCGAGCCGCCGGTCGGCGCCTCGACGTGCGCGTCCGGCAGCCAAGTGTGCACCGGAAACATCGGGATCTTGACCGCGAACGCCGCGAAGAACGCGAGGAAAATCCAAAACTGCTCGGTGCGCGAGAGCGGCAGCGCGTGAAACGCCGTGACCTCGTAACTGCCCGTCTTCAAATACATGTAGATCAGGGCGATCAACATGAACACCGAACCCAAGAAGGTATAGAGGAAAAACTTGATGGTCGCGTAAACGCGGCGCGGTCCGCCCCAGATGCCGATGATGAGGAACATCGGAATCAGCATCGCTTCCCAGAAAAAATAGAACAGTAACGAATCGAGCGCCGAGAACACGCCGACCATCAGCCCTTCCATGATCAAGAACGCGGCGAAATATTGGGCCGCCCGCTGTTCGATGACCTTCCAACCAGCGATCACGACGGGCACGGTGATGAACGTGGTGAGCAACACGAGCGGCATGGAGATACCGTCGACACCGAGGTGGTACGTGGCATCGAACGCCGGAATCCAAGGGGCACGTTCGTCGAATTGGAACGCGGAGGTCGTAACGTCGAATCCGGTGTAGAGCGAGAGCGACGCGACGAACGTGGCGAGGGACACGGCCAGCGCCAGCCACCGACCGATCTGGATGCGCGCATCACCGAGCGCGAGCAGCGCAACTCCGCCCGCGATGGGCAGCCAGATCAGCAGCGAAAGTAGTCCGATACCCTGCATGTCGTTGTCGTTCCCGCCGTGCTCAGCTGCGTACCAAGAACCAGCCGAGCAACATTGCGAGGCCGATCACCATCCAAAACGCGTACGAATAGAGAAAACCAGTTTGTACGCGGCGCATCCTGCCTGCGAGCGTGGCGACGAGCCCCGCCGAGCCGTTCACGAGTGCACCGTCGATCAGCGTTTGATCACCGACTTTCCAGAAGCCGCGACCCAAACCACGGGTCGCCGCTGCGAGGACGTTTTCGTTGAACCAATCGAAAAAATATTTGTTCTCAAGGATGCGCCTCAGCGGTGCGAGCGCGGTCGCAAATGCGTCGGCGATCTGTGGACGTTGCAAGAAAACGAACCAAGCCGTCACGACGCCCGCAAGCGCAAGCCAAAAAGGTGGATGACCGAAGGCCTCGGCCGCAAAACTCACCGGGTCGTGAAAGTGGTGCGCAAGCTCGCCGAGCACGTCGTTCGCGGGCAGCACACGGATCGAGTCGCCGAAATAACCGCCGAACAGTACCGGACCGACCGTGTAGGCGCCGATGAACACCGACGGAATGGCGAGCAACACCAGCGGCAATGTCACCACCCACGGGCTCTCGTGCGGCGTGCCGCCGTGGCCGTGATCGTGGCTGTGATCATGATGCGCCGCCGCGTCGTGCGCTGCATGGGCCCATCGGGGGGCACCATGGAACGTCATGAACAACATGCGGAAGGTGTAGAGCGCCGTGACGAACACGCCGATCAGCACGCAGACGTACGCGTAGCTCGCGCCGTAGCGATGCGACTCAGCCACGGCTTCGATGATGAAATCTTTGGAATAGAACCCCGAGAACAAGGGCGTGCCGATCAGTGCAAGCGAGCCGATCCAGCAGGTGATCGCGGTGATCGGCATCACCTTGGCGAGGCCGCCCATCTTGCGCATGTCCTGCTCGTGATGCATGCCGATGATGACCGAGCCTGCGGCCAAAAACAGCAGCGCTTTGAAGAACGCATGCGTCATCAAGTGGAAGATCGCCGCGCCGTACGCCGAGGCACCGAGTGCAACGGTCATGTAGCCGAGCTGCGACAAGGTCGAATAGGCGACGACCCGTTTGATGTCGTTGTTGACTATGCCTAGAAAACCCATGAAGAGCGCGGTCGTCGCGCCGATGATCAAGATGAACGACAAGGCCGTTTCGCTCAGCTCGAACAGCGGCGATAGGCGCGCGACCATGAAGATGCCCGCCGTCACCATCGTCGCAGCGTGGATCAGCGCCGAAATCGGTGTCGGGCCTTCCATCGAGTCCGGCAACCACACGTGCAGCGGCACCTGCGCCGACTTACCCATCGCACCGACGAACAGACACAGACAAATCAACGTGATCGCCGACACGCTCGTTCCGCTCGTGAGCGCGAGTTTTGCGGCTGCAATTTCCGGCCCCGCGGCGAACGCATCGCGATAGTCGAGTGAACCAGTGAAATGCACGATACCGGCAATGCCGAGCACGAAACCGAAATCGCCGACGCGATTGACGAGGAAAGCCTTCATATTGGCGAACACGGCGCTCGGGCGCGTGTACCAAAAGCCGATCAATAAATACGAGACGACGCCCACGGCCTCCCAGCCAAAGAACAACTGCATGAAGTTGTTCGACATCACGAGCATCAGCATCGCGAAGGTGAAGAGCGAGATGTAGGCGAAGAAACGCTGATAGCCCGGGTCATCGTGCATGTAGCCGATGGTGTAGACGTGTACGCACAACGACACGAACGTCACGACGCACATCATGAGCACGGTCAGCTGATCGATGAGAAAGCCGACTTCCATGTGTACGCCGTCGCTGACGAGCCAGGTATAGACGGCGCCGTTATAAGGCGCCACTTCACCACTGAGTAGCGCGTACGCAGTTTGCGCAGACAGCACGAAGGCCGCACCGACTGCGGCGATGGTGACGAGATGCGCGCCGGTTCGGCCGATCACGCGACCGAACAACCCGGCGAGGATGGCCGCAGCGAGCGGCAACAACGGAATGGCGAGCAACGTAGTCGGGTTCATCATGCTCAGCCCTTCAACGTGTCAAGATCTTCGACGTTGATGCTGCGCCGTTCACGGAACAGCACCACCAGGATGGCTAGACCGATCGCCGATTCGGCTGCCGCGACGGTCAACACGAAAAACACGAACACCTGACCGTCGAGGTTACCGAGGAAACGTGAGAACGAAACGAAACTGAAGTTGACGGCGAGCAACATGAGCTCGATGCACATCAACAGCAAGATCACGTTCTTGCGGTTGATGAAAATACCCGCCACCGACAACGCGAACAAAATTCCCGACAGGGTCAACATGTGTTGCAGCGTGATCATGGGGCGCCCTCACCGCCCGCGCGATCGGCGTCCCGGCGCTCGGCTGGCATCTTGATCATGCGGACACGATCTTCACGGCGCACGGCCACTTGCTTGGCGACGTCTTGCGCCTTAAGTCCCGGACGACGCCGCATGGTGAGCGCGATCGCCGCGACGATCGCCACCAACAGCAACATCGCCGCAAGTTCGAAGGGATAGACGTATTGGGTGTAGAGCACCTCACCGAGGGCGCGGGTGTTACTGTAGTTCGCCGGCAGCGGCGCGGCACCGACCGTCGCATCGACGCCCAGTCCTTTGAACCAGTACACGCCCACGATCTGCGCGATCACCAAAAACGCCACGAGCCATCCGGCCCACGCGTAGCGAGTGAAACCCTCACGTAATTGTTCGACGTTGATGTCGAGCATCATGACCACGAACAGGAACAGGACCATCACGGCACCGACGTAGACGAGCACCAAGACGATGGCAAGAAACTCGGCCTCTATGAGCAACCAGAGCGCCGCACTGGTGAAGAACGCCAGCACGAGACACAAAGCCGAATGCACTGGGTTGCGCGTGACGATGACACCGAGTGCCGCGAGCACCAGCAACAGCGAGAAACCGTAGAACAACAGTTGTACCACGCCCTATCCTCTGCTCAGCGGTACGGCGCATCCGCCGTCTTGTCGGCGGTGATGAGTGCTTCGTAGCGATCGCCCACGGCGAGCAACTTGTCTTTGCTCATGATGTTCTCGCCACGATTTTCCATGTGATATTCGTGGATACGCGTTTCGACAATCGCATCGACCGGACACGCTTCTTCGCAGAACCCGCAGTAAATGCATTTGAAGAGATCGATGTCATAGCGGGTCGTGCGACGGGTGCCGTTCGGGGCGACATCCGACTCGATCGTGATGGCGAGTGCGGGACACACGGCCTCGCACAATTTGCAGGCGATACACCGCTCTTCACCGTTCGGGTATCGACGCAGCGCGTGCAAGCCACGAAACCGCGGCGACTGCGGCACCTTCTCTTCGGGATAGTTGACGGTGACTTTCTTGCGGAACAGCGAACGCGCCGTCACCGACAAACCGGCCAGCAACTCGGTCAACAAAAACGTCTTGATGAGACTGCGCATCAGGGAGTGCTCCAAGGTCCGACGCCGAAATGCACCATCAACGCCTCGACGGCGATCCACACGAGCGTCACGGGAATCAGCACTTTCCAGCCGAGTCGCATGATCTGATCGTAGCGATAGCGCGGGAACGTGGCGCGGTACCACATGAAACAGGTCAAGAAGAAAAACAACTTGACGAACAACCAATGGAAGCCAGGCTTGGCGAGTGGGTTGTCGGCCGCGAGCAGCCCCTCGAAGGGACTCAACCAACCTCCCAAGAAAAACACCGCCGTCAAAGCCGAGATCAAAATCATGTTGGCGTATTCGGCGAGGAAGAACAACGCGAAGGCGATGCCCGAATATTCGACGTGAAAACCGGCGACGATTTCCGACTCGCCCTCGGCCACGTCGAACGGCGCGCGGTTGGTCTCCGCCACGCCCGCGATGAGGTAGACGACGAACAACGGGAACAGCCAAATCAAAAACCAATGACCGACGCCACCGGCTTGCGCGCGCACGATGTCACCGAGATTGAGGGTCCCCGCCGCCATGACGACACCCACCAACGCGAAGCCCATCGCGATTTCGTAGGCGACGATTTGTGCCGCGGAGCGCATGGAACCCAAAAACGCGTACTTGGAGTTCGAAGCCCAGCCAGCGAGGATCACGCCGTACACCCCCACCGAAGTGAGCGACAAAACGTACAGCAGACCTGCGTCGACGTCGGCGATCACCAACGAAGGATCGAGCGGCATCACCGCCCAAATTGCGAACGCCGGCACTAGGGTGACCATGGGCGCGATGCGGAACAAAACTTTGTTCGCGCGCGTCGGGACGACGACTTCTTTGACGAGCAACTTGATGACGTCGGCGAAGGGTTGAAAGATTCCGGGGAGCAGACCGAAGATGCTTCCGACGCGATTCGGGCCCTTGCGTAACTGGATCCAACCGATCACCTTGCGTTCCCAGAGGGTGGTGAACGCGACCGACAAAATCAGCGCGACCGTTACGACGAGAATCCAAAACGTCGAACGAAGGTAGGACGGCAGGGTCGCCCAAAGCGCGAGTGCGTTACGCTCGATGAGGTCCATCACGCCACCTCGCCCCGACTACGACGCGCGACGATCGTCGCTTGCAACGCCGGCGCGCGACGCACCAGCGCATCGACCGCGTACATCGGCACGTCGTCGGTGACGGCGGCGCCTTGCAGCGACTCGACCGTGTGGGCGCT
The DNA here is from genome assembly GCA_010027845.1 of Gammaproteobacteria bacterium. GTDB lineage: Bacteria > Pseudomonadota > Gammaproteobacteria > Steroidobacterales > Steroidobacteraceae > UBA964. Next base: position 29,968 of record RGUL01000006.1, on the reverse strand, counting down.
CACGAACGTCGGTTCGACGCCGGCAGCAAGCACCGCACGGCGCAATTCTTCACGGACGTCTTCCGAGGATTGATAGTCGAACCCGTCGCAATCGAGAAGATTGCCGAGCACACGCAAAACCTTCCAGCCCGGACGAGTTTCACCCGGCGCTTTCGCCGCAGCCGTGAAACTTTGCCAGCGGCCTTCGAGATTGACGAATGTACCGGAGGTTTCGGCGAAAGTTCCTATCGGCAACAACACGTGCGCGTGACGACGCAGCGCCGGATCGTCGAAAGGCGTCAATGCGATCACGCAAGCGGCTTGTCCGAATGCACGATTTGCCAGCTCACCATCGACGAAGTCGCTCGACTCGATCGCACCGACCGTGACATAGGCGCGCAGGCCACGCGTCAACATCGAATTCGCGTCGCAGCCGCTCGCGGTCACGGCACCGGCCGCTGCACGATGCGGCACGGCGCCCGCGAGCCACGCACCAGCGGCGTTGCCACCCTCGGCCAGCAAACCGAGTGTCGCCCCGGTGAGCTTGGCGAGCTCCCCTGCCAGCGCGCGCAAATCGGCATAACGCGAATGGCGCTGCGCGAGTGCGCCGAGCCACACGGCCCTTCGCGAACCATTGCCGAGCGCTGCTGCCGCTCGCCGATGCGCATCGTCGATCTTCACTTCCTGCAGCAGCGGCGCGAGCGCCGCCGACGGTGTCGTGCCCGATGCCTGGGCGGCGGCGGCAACGATTCCGGCTAGGGCTGCGACCCAAGCATCGGCCGATGCAGCGACTTGCACCGCAACCGGGAATAAATAGGGACGCGCAGCGAGATCGAGAAAGCCGACGCTTGCACCGGCGCGCACCACGGCCTTGCGCACGCGGTGGGCGAGCAGCGGCAACTCCGAGCGCAGGTTCGCACCGATCACGAGCAGCCCCGAAAGCGTATCGACCGCCTCGAGCGGCATGCCGAGCGACGGCGCACGAGGGTCGGATTGCGCATCGCGGAAATCACGCTGCCGCAGACGATGATCGACGTGCGCGGTACCGAGACTGCGTGCAATACGCGCCGCGAGATACGCCTCTTCGGTGCTCGCCGAGGGATGCACCAGCATACCCGTCTGCTCACCGGCGGCTTTGAGGCCGCGTGCGGCGGCCGCGAGCGCCTCGTCCCAACTCGCCTCGCGCCAACCGGCTTCGGTGCGAATCATCGGTGTCGTGAGTCGATCCGCTGCGTTCACCGCCTCGTAACTGAAGCGGTCACGGTCCGCGATCCACGTTTCGTTAACCGCATCGTTAGCCCGCGATACGACGCGCTTCAATTTTCCGCGCAGCACGTGCCCGAATATATTGGTGCCGACGCCGTCGTGCGGCGAAACCAACGGCGCTTGCGACATTTCCCACGAGCGGCCTTGGTAGCGAAACGGTTTCGAATTGAGCGCCCCGACCGGACAAAGATCGATGATATTGCCCGACAGTTCGTGCTCGACGCTCTTCTCGACGAACGTGCCGATTTCCATGTGCTCGCCACGACCGGTCGTACCGAGTTCCTGTATGCCTGCGACGTCCTGACCGAAACGCACGCAACGCGTGCAATGGATACAGCGGGTCATGTCCGTGGAAACCAACGGACCCAAATCTTTGTCTTTGACGATGCGCTTGCGTTCGCTGAAGCGCGCGATGTCGCGCCCGTAACCGAGCGCGAGATCCTGCAACTCGCACTCCCCACCCTGATCGCAAATCGGACAATCGAGCGGATGATTGATCAGCAGGAATTCCATGGTCGCTTTTTGCGCGCTGATCGCCGCTTTCGAGCGGGTGTAGATCTTCATCCCCTCGGCGATCGGCGTTGCGCAGGCCGGCAAAGGTTTGGGTGCTTTTTCCACCTCGACGAGGCACATGCGACAGTTCGCGGCGACCGGCAATTTGTCGTGATAACAAAAGCGCGGCACGTACGCGCCGTGGGCATCGGTGACGTGAATGATCATGGCGCCCTTGCGCCCTTTGACGGCGACGCCGTCGACTTCGACGTTGACCAAATCGTCTTGCGGATTAGCTGCCATGGGACTGCGGCTCAAGCCGCCTCTCGTCGTCCGTCAACGACGCTGCGACCGCCATGTTGAATCATGTATTCGAACTCGTGGCGGAAATGTTTGAGAAAACTTTGTACCGGCCAGGCGGCTGCGTCACCGAGCGCGCAAATCGTGTGCCCTTCAATGCGTCCGGCGACGTCGATCAGCAATTGCAGATCTTCCATCCGACCTTCACCGGCGACGATGCGCTTCAAAACGCGGTTCATCCAACCCGTACCCTCCCGGCACGGCGTGCACTGGCCGCACGATTCGGATTTATAAAAGCGCGACAAGCGCTCGAGCGCGCGCACCATACAGGTCGTTTCGTCCATCACGATCACGGCGGCCGAACCGACCGAGGAGCCGATGCCACGCAGCGAGTCGTAGTCCATGTTCACGCCGAGCATTTGCTCCCCGGGCACGACTTTGACCGACGAGCCGCCGGGGATCACCGCTTTCAATTTGCGACCGCCACGAACACCGCCAGCGATCTCGAGCAGTTCGGCGAACGGAATTCCGAGCGGTAGTTCGTAATTGCCGGGCTTGGCGACGTGACCGGTCACCGAAAATACGACCGTACCACCGGCGTTGGTGGTGCCGAGTTTGGCGAACCACTCGGGACCTTTACGCAGGATGGTCGGCACCGACGCGTAGCTCTGCGTGTTGTTGATGGTGGTCGGCTTGCCGTACAAACCGAAGGCCGCCGGGAACGGCGGCTTGAAACGCGGCTTACCCTGCAGGCCTTCCAAAGAATTCAGCAGCGCGGTCTCTTCGCCGCAAATATAGGCGCCGGCGCCGACGAAGGTATATAGGTCGAAGTCGATACCGGAACCCTGCACGTTCTTGCCAAGCAGTCCCGCGTCGTACGCTTCTTTGACGGCCGCCTCGAAACGCGGCACCGGCTCACCCAAAAATTCGCCTCGGATGTAGTTGTAACCGACGGTCGCGCCCATCGCGTAACCGCCGATCGCCATGCCTTCGACGAGCGAGTGCGGATTGAAGCGCAGAATGTCGCGATCGTGACAGGTTCCCGGTTCGCTCTCGTCGGAATTGCAAACCGCATACTTTTGACCCGGTGCATTGCGCGGCATGAAGCTCCATTTGGTGCCGGTCGGAAACCCTGCACCGCCGCGGCCCCGCAGGCCACTCGCCTTCACCGCCTCGATCACTTGTTCGCGGGTCAGTTTACCGGCGAGGATGTCTTTCCAAGACGAGTAGCCACCGATTTTGAGGTAACTATCGAGCGTCCAAGAGCGTTCGAGCGCGAGCGGCTCGAACACCACGAGATTCATTCGATCACGCCATTTTTCGAGAGCGCTCATGACAACTTTCTCACTTCAATCCGTCGAGGATGCGATCGATCTTTTCCGGGGTCAGGTGCTCGTGAAACTCATGATCAACCATCATCATCGGTGCACCGGTGCAGGCCGCGAGACATTCCTCTTCTTGCTTAAGGAAAATGCGGCCGTCGGCCGTGCTCTCGCCGACTTTGATGCCGAGTTTTCGCTCGCAATGCGCCAGCATCTCCTCGCCACCGTTCAACCAACAGCTAATGTTGGTGCAAACGCTGACGTGATGACGACCGCAGCGATGCGTTTCGAACATCGAGTAAAACGAAGCGACCTCGAACACCTGGATCGGCGGCAAGCGCAGATATTCCGCGACCGCCGTCATCAGCTCTTCGGTGAGGAAGCCTTGATTTTGTTCTTGTGCGAAGCGCAGCGCCGAAATCGTCGCCGAACGTTGCCGACCGAGCGGGAAGCGCGCGATCCAATGATCGATTTCATGGCGTGTGTGCTCGCTCAGCAGCGCGACGTGCGGCCCCTCGCCCGGCACGAACGTTTGACCGTCGCTGGTCGGAATGCCCGACACCGCACTCATCGGTCGATCTCCCCGAACACGATGTCTTGCGTGCCGATCACGGCCACGACGTCCGCGAGCATATGGCCACGAACCATCTCTTCCATGGCGCTCAAGTGTGCAAAGCCCGGCGCGCGACATTTCAAACGATAGGGTTTGTTGGCGCCGTCCGAGATCAAATAAATGCCGAACTCACCCTTCGGTGCCTCGACCGCCGCGTAGGTCTCACCCTCGGGCACACAATAGCCCTCGGTCATCAACTTGAAGTGATGGATGAGCGATTCCATGTCGCCTTTCATGTTTTCGCGACGCGGCGTGCGCACTTTCGCGTCGGCCACCATCACGGGACCCGGATTCTTCTTCAACCACTCCACGCACTGAGTGATGATGCGATTGGACTGACGCAATTCTTCAATACGCACCAGATATCGATCGTAGCAATCGCCGTTGACCCCGATCGGAATGTCGAAGTCGAGATCGGCGTATACGTCGTACGGCTGCTTTTTCCGCAAGTCCCAAGCGATACCCGAACCACGCAACATCGGGCCGGTGAAGCCCAACTGCATCGCGCGCTCGGGCGTGACGACGCCGATGTTGACGGTGCGCTGCTTCCAGATGCGGTTGTCGGTGAGCAGCGTTTCGTACTCGTCCACCGCTTTCGGAAAACGACGCGTGAAATCTTCGATGAACTCGAGCAAGCCCGCGGCCCGCGCCTCGTTCAATCGGTCGGCGTCTTTTTGCGAACGCCACTTGGAGGCTTGATAGCGCGGCATCTCGCGCGGCAGGTCACGATGTACCCCACCCGGACGGTAGTAGGTCGCATGCATACGCGTACCGGAAACCGCTTCGTAGCAGTCCATCAGATCTTCACGCTCACGGAACGCGAACAGGAACATGGTCATCGCGCCGATGTCGAGCGAGTGTGCCCCTAGCCACATCAAGTGATTCAAGATGCGCGTGATCTCGTCGAACATGACGCGGATGTACTGCGCCCGCAACGGCACTTCGATACCGAGCAAACGCTCGATCGCCATCACGTAGGCGTGCTCGTTGCACATCATCGAGACGTAATCGAGTCGATCCATGTACCCAATCGACTGATTGAATATTTTTGATTCGGCGAGCTTCTCGGTCGCACGATGCAGCAAACCGACGTGCGGGTCCGCTTTCTGGATCACCTCACCATCGAGCTCGAGCACCAGACGCAGCACGCCGTGCGCCGCCGGATGCTGCGGCCCGAAGTTCATGGTGAACGAACGAATTTCGGTCGCCGAACTCATTTGATGCGACCCTCCCCGAGCAATTCGGGCGAGTAGCGGTTGTCGTGACGAATCACGCGCGGCACGAGCGTGCGCGGCTCGATGCTCACCGGTTCGTAAACGACGCGCTGCTTGACCGGGTCGTAACGCACTTCCACGTTACCGGACAACGGAAAATCTTTGCGGAACGGATGGCCAACGAAACCGTAGTCGGTGAGGATGCGACGCAGGTCGGGATGACCTTTGAAGAGGATGCCGAACAAATCGAACGCCTCACGCTCGAACCAGTTCGCCGATGCCCACACGGGCACGACGGACTCGACCATGGGCTCATCGTCGTTCGGGCAGGCGCAGCGCACCCGCAGCCGTTGATTCAACTGCACCGACAGCAGGTGGTAGACCACGCCGAAGCGCTGACCCGGTCGATGTGCGGATCCGTCGTGCAGCGCTGCCGCACCGCGACTCGTCGCTCGCGAAAACCCGGAACCGGTGGCCGATTGGGTCTTCCACTCGGAATCGCCGTATTGCAGATAGTCGACACCGGCGACGTCGATCAACGTGTCGAAGCGCAAACCTTCGGCATCGCGCAAGCGAACGGCCACGGCGAGCCATTGCTCGGCATCGACTTCGATCGCGATCTCGTCCGGCAAAGATGCGATACGTCGCACTCGCGAACCGAATTCGGCCTCAAGCGCAGCAGACAAAGAATCGAGATGCGATGCCAAGATTGAAAGACTCCGACCGAGGCGTCAGCGCGCCACCGTACTGGTGCGCGCGATTTTCTTTTGCAGTTGGATGATGCCGTAGAGCAGAGCTTCGGCGGTGGGCGGGCAACCGGGGACGTACACGTCGACCGGCACGATGCGATCGCAGCCACGCACGACGGCATAGGAATAGTGGTAGTAGCCACCGCCGTTCGCGCAGGAGCCCATCGAGATCACCCAACGTGGCTCGGCCATTTGGTCGTAGACCTTGCGCAACGCCGGCGCCATTTTATTGACCAGCGTGCCGGCGACGATCATGACGTCGGACTGCCGCGGACTCGGACGAAACACCACTCCGAAACGATCGAGGTCGTAACGCGAGGCACCGGCATGCATCATTTCGACCGCGCAACACGCCAGACCGAACGTCATGGGCCATAAAGACCCAGTGCGCGCCCAGTTCACGAGATTGTCCACGCCGGTGACGAGGAAACCGCGCTGCGCGAATCCCTCCTGCGGCGCCGCTTCCGCTAATCCCACTCGAGCGCTCCCCGCTTCCATTCGTAGATGAAGCCGACGATCAAAATGCCGAGGAAAATGCCCATTGCGATCAAGCCCGCACCGCCGATCGACTTGAGTGCGACGGCCCAGGGAAACAGGAACGCGATTTCGAGATCAAAGACGATGAACAGAATCGCGACGAGGTAGTAACGGACGTCGAATTTGGTGCGCGAATCTTCGAATGCCTCGAAGCCGCATTCGTACGAGGACAGTTTTTCGGGATCGTTCGGCGACTGCGAAAAGAACCGACCGAGACCGGTTCCGAGCAGCAACAACACGGCAGCCAAGCCGGTCGCGATGATCAAAAAAATCAGCGCTGGCAGGTAATTCGAAAGCATCGATCAAGCCCCGACACGACCGCAACGAAAGGCCGCAGACCCCCGTGTCTCAAGCGGCGCGAATTGTACAGGAGATCGATTCAGATTGGTGCGGACGGGGAGACTCGAACTCCCATACCTTGCGGCGCTAGCCCCTCAAGCTAGTGTGTCTACCAATTCCACCACGTCCGCTTAAAACGATTCGCTTTCCGGTCTTCAGCGCTGCGGCGCAGGCGCCGGCGCCGGAGCGGTTTTCTGCGCCGGTTCGAGCAGCCCGGCCGGCGCGTCACTCGCAGGGCGAGCGCCGATCCAAGCGAGCGCGAGGCTGTTGAGCATGAAGATCGCGGCGAGCACCGCCGTCGACCGCGACAGTCCGGTGGTCGCACCGCGCGCACCGAACACACTGCCGGAGGCACCGGCGCCGAACCCTGCGCCCGCCTCGGCACCGCGGCCGCGCTGCAAAAGCACGAGCGCCACGATCGCCAACGAGACGAACACCTGCAAAATGGTGAGAGCGGTCAACAGCATTCGAGACTCACTTCCGTGCGGCTGCCGCCACGATGGCGACGAATTCTTCCGCGTTCAGCGAGGCGCCGCCTACCAGGCCGCCATCGACGTCGGGCATCGAGCAGAGCTCGAGCGCGTTGGACGCCTTGACGCTGCCCCCGTAAAGGAGCCTCACCGAGCCGGCAATATTACCATCAAGGGCCGCTATCCGCCCACGGACGAAGGCGTGGACGTCTTGCGCCTGCTCCGGGGTCGCCGTGCGGCCGGTACCGATCGCCCAGACCGGCTCGTAGGCGACGACCGCTCGCGCAAGTGCGGCCACTCCTGCCCGCTCGAGCACCGCACCGAGTTGCCGCGCGACGACCGCATGGGTCTCGTCCCGGTCGCGCTCCGCCAGCGTTTCGCCGACACAGAGCACCGGCACCAGGCCCGCCGCCTGCGCCGCCAAGAACTTCCGCGCAACGAGCTCGTCGCTCTCGCCATAGAGCGCCCGCCGCTCCGAATGGCCGACGAGCACATATCGACAACCGAGTTCCTGCAGGCTGCTCGCCGCGACCTCGCCCGTGTACGCACCGGGGCCGTGTTCGGCACAACAATCCTGCGCACCCAAAGCGATCGGCGTCGCCGCCGCGAGTGCCGCGACCGACTCGAGGTGCACGAACGTCGGGAAGATCGCGACGTCGCAATGCGCGGCGAGTTGCGCGTCACGGGCCAGACCCGTCGCGATACCGCCGACGAGCGCGGCGTTAGTCGCATGCGAGCCATGCATTTTCCAATTGCCGGCGACGAGCGGTTTACGCACGATCAAGCCCCTGCAGCAGCGACGACTTCGGCGAGCGAATTGGCCAGCGACTCGGCCTCGCGATGATCTTCGGCCTCGACCATCACGCGTATCAGCGGCTCGGTGCCCGAGGCGCGCAACACGATACGCCCGCGATCACCGAGTTTTTGGACCGCGGCGAGTCGCGCATTTTCGATCGCCGGGGTTTTGGTCGGATCGAAACGTCGTGCGACTTTCACGTTCACCATCACTTGCGGCAGCAGTTGCAAACCGGCGGTGAGCTCGGCGAGTGAACGCCCGGTCTGACGCATCACGGCGAGCACCTGCAATGCGGCGATCATCGCGTCGCCGGTCGACGTCAAATCGAGCGTCAGCAAATGCCCGGAGGTTTCGCCCCCTAAGGTGCCGCCCGTTTCGCGCAAGCGCGCGAGCACGTAACGATCGCCGACCGCGGCCCGTTCGAAGCCGATGCCGAGACGACGCAACTCGCGCTCGAGACCGAAGTTAGACATCAAAGTGCCGACCACCGGCCCACGTAGAGTGCCCGCCTCGTGTCGCGCTTTGGCGATCACGTACAACAATTGATCGCCGTCGACCTTGCGGCCGAGATGATCGACCATCACCAAGCGATCGCCATCGCCGTCGAGCGCGATACCGACTTGCGCGCGTACGCCCGGCACAGTGAGTTGCAGCAGTTGCGGTGCCGTCGAGCCGCAGCCCGAATTGATGTTGCGCCCGTTCGGCGAGCAGCCGATCGGCACGATTTCGGCACCCAGATCGGTGAGGATGCGCGGCGCGACTTTGTAGCCCGCGCCGTGCGCGCAATCGATCACGATTTTGAAGCCGTCGAAGGTCAAACCTTGCGGCAGCGTCGAGATGCAAAAGTCTTGATAGAACTTACGCTGTTTGTCGACGCGCGACGCCCGCCCGAGCTCGTTCGACGAGCGCGTGCTCGGCGGCCCCGTCAATTCGTGCTCGATACGCGCCTCGGCGTCGTCCGTGAGTTTGCCGCCATCCGCGTCGAAGAATTTGATGCCGTTGTCTTGGTATTGGTTATGCGAGGCGCTGATGACAACGCCGAACCGACAACCGAAATGGCGCGTCATGTACGCAATGCCCGGGGTCGGCAGCGGTCCGATCAAAAGAACGTCGAGCCCACTGGCTATGAAACCAGCTTCCAACGCCGCTTCGAACATATATCCCGAGAGTCGCGTGTCCTTGCCGATGAGGACGCTGCCGCCCGCCGGCGCGAGCACCTTTGCCGCGGCGCTTGCGAGGTTGACCGCGAAGTCCACCGTGAGCGGCGGATCACCCACACGCCCGCGCACACCGTCCGTGCCGAAATATTTGCGCGTCAAAACTCAGCCTCCCCGATCGTTTGCCGTGGCGTCGCCGCGAAAGGCCGTCCAAACACGAATCGCGTCGACGGTCTCGGCCACGTCATGGCAGCGAATAATACGCGCTCCGCCTTCGAGCGCGGCGATGGCGAGCGCGAGGCTACCGGCCAGACGTTGCTCGACCGCGCGACCGGTCAAGGTTGCGAGCATGGATTTGCGCGACAGGCCGACGAGTATCGGCACGCCGTCTGCCGCCAAAGTCGGCAAGCCGCGGAGCAAATCGAGATTATGAGTCACCGTCTTGCCGAAGCCGAAGCCGGGGTCGATCAGCAGGCGCGCCCCTGCCATCCCCGCCGTCCGCGAGGCTGCTACGCGTTGCTGCAAAAACGCGCGGACCTCCGCGACGACGTCGCTGTAGCGCGGTTCGCGCTGCATCGTCAGCGGCTCGCCTTGCATGTGCATGAGACACACGGCGACGTCGCTTCCGGCGACGATGTCTAGCGCACCCGGCGCACGCAAGGCGCCAACGTCGTTGACCATGTGCACGCCGGCGTCGATGCAAGCGCGCATCACCTCGGGCTTGCGAGTGTCGATGGAGACGATCGCGCCGATCTTCAAAAGTTCGCGTACGAGTGGCAACACTCGCCGCAGCTCTTCATCCGCCGGAACCGGCGTGGCACCGGGACGGGTGGACTCGCCGCCGAGATCGATCAGCGACGCACCGGCCGCGAGCATGCGCTCGGCACCGCGCAGCGCGGCTGCGTGATCGACAAACTGACCGCCATCGGAGAACGAATCGGGCGTGACGTTCAGCACGCCCATGACGAGCGGCGTCGAGAGGACGAGCTCTCGCGAACCGCAGCGGAGGATCGACACGCCGGGTCGCGCAGCGCCTATCAGCCGGCGCTGCCCTCGCCCGCCGGCGGACCGATGTTCGGTTGCGCCGACGGCGCAGCGGGCGGCGGCGGCGTGTTCGACACGCTATCGTCCCAGCCCGACGGCGGACTCGGCGTGCGGCCTTCCATGATTTCTTTGATCTGCGAGTCGTCGATGGTTTCGTATTTAACGAGCGCCTCGGCCATCCTGTCGAGCTTGTCGCGATGCGATTCGAGGATCGAGCGCGCTCGCTGATAGTTGCTCTCAATCACCCGCCGAACTTCTTGATCGATCGCGTGAGCGGTCTCGTCGGACACCTGCTTAGTCTGCGTCACCGACCGACCGAGGAACACCTCACCGGATTCTTCGGAATACGTGAGCGGCCCGAGACGGTCGGACAAGCCCCATTTGGTGACCATGTTGCGCGCCAAATCGGTCGCACGTTCGATATCGTTCGAAGCGCCGGTCGTCACCGCGTCGGCGCCGAATACGAGTTCCTCAGCGATACGGCCGCCGAACAACGTCGCGATCGCACTTTCGATGCGTCGTTTGCTCATCGAGTGACGATCTTGCTCGGGCAAAAATTGCGTCACACCGAGGGCGCGGCCGCGCGGGATGATGGTGACTTTATAAACCGGGTCGTGCTCGGGAACAGACACGCCGACGATCGCATGGCCCGCTTCGTGATAAGCGGTCATGCGCTTCTCTTCTTCGGTCATCACCATCGAGCGACGTTCGGCGCCCATCATGATTTTATCTTTGGCGCGATCGAATTCGTCCATGCCGACGATGCGCTTGTTAGCGCGCGCGGCGAACAACGCGGCCTCGTTGACGAGGTTCGCAAGATCGGCTCCGGAGAAACCTGGCGTACCGCGCGCGATGAGCGCGGGTTTCACGTCGTCGCCGAGCGGCACTTTGCGCATGTGTACGCGCAGAATTTGTTCGCGACCGCGCACGTCCGGCAACGGCACGACGACCTGACGATCGAAACGGCCGGGGCGCAACAACGCAGGGTCGAGCACGTCCGGGCGATTGGTCGCCGCGATGACGATGATGCCCTCGTTTCCTTCGAAGCCGTCCATCTCGACGAGCAATTGGTTGAGGGTCTGCTCACGCTCGTCGTGACCACCACCGAGGCCCGCGCCGCGGTGCCGACCGACGGCGTCGATTTCATCGATGAAGATGATGCAAGGCGCGTGCTTCTTGGCCTGTTCGAACATGTCGCGCACGCGCGAGGCGCCGACGCCGACGAACATCTCGACGAAATCAGAGCCGGAGATGGTGAAGAACGGAACTTTTGCCTCACCAGCGATCGCACGTGCGAGCAAGGTTTTGCCGGTGCCCGGGCTGCCGACCATCAACACGCCCTTCGGAATCTTGCCGCCGAGCTTTTGGAACTTCGACGGATCTTTGAGGAAATCGACAATCTCGCCGACCTCGGTCTTGGCTTCATCGACACCCGCGACGTCCGCAAAGGTCACGTTGACTTGATCTTCGCTCAGCAGGCGTGCACGACTTTTACCGAACGACATCGCCCCACGACCGCCACCCGAACCTTGCATCTGGCGCAGCATCCAAGCGAACACCAAGATCAAGAGCAACGCCGGCGCGAGTTGCAGCACGAGTTGCGAGAGGAAGTTCGGTTGTTTGGGTGCGCGACCGACGACACCGACGTTCGACTTGATCAGCGTGCCGATGAGCGCCGTGTTGTCGGTCTCGGGGTTGAAGGTCTCGAACGACGATTTGTCCTTGCGAGTGCCTTGGATGGTGTCACCCTGCAGCACCACCGACTCGATGCGACCGCTGCGCACTTCGTCGAGGAACGTGGAGTAAGTGACCTCCGCGACCGGGCTGGTACGCGGCATGAACTGACTGAAGAGCACCAGCACCGCCACCGCGATGAGTGCCCAAACCACGAAATTCTTCATCAGATCGTTCACGCGCCTGTCCTCGAGTGTGGCTGCTTCCTTGCTACCAAGGAATGACTATACCACCTAAGGGGTGCTGAATGAGGGCGTGGCCGGCCGGTTTCAAGCCGTCCGCTGCGGCTGGATGGTCGCGGTAGAATGCGGCTATGACCCTGAACGAAAAACAGCGTAAACACTTGCGCGGACTCGGCCACGCCCTGCAGCCGGTGGTGCTGATCGGCAACGCCGGACTAACGGACGGCGTGATCGCCGAAGCGGCGCGCGCCCTGCACGATCACGAACTCGTCAAAATCAAGGTCCGCGGCGCCGATCGCGACGCGCGTGAGTCGGTGTTCGCGCAGATTGCGCAACGCACCGGCAGCGCACTCGTACAAAGAATCGGCCACGTGGGGCTCTATTACCTGCGGCACCCGAAACTGCCGCGGATCGTGATCCCGGATTGAAGCGGGCGCGGCCGGCCGTCGCTCAAGCCTCGTAACGCACCGCGACGATTTCGTAGGAGCGGGTGCCACCCGGCGCAGCGACGTCAACCACGTCGCCCTCCGATTTTCCGATCAACGCGCGCGCGATCGGCGAGGTCACGGCGATGCGCGCCGCTTTGATGTCGGCCTCGTCCTCGCCAACGATGGTGTAGGTCACTTTTTTGCCGTCGTCCTCGGCTTCGAGGTCGACGGTCGCGCCGAACACCACCCGCCCGTTCGCCGGCAGCTTGCTAACGTCGATGATGTCGGCGGTCGAAAGCTTGGCCTCGAGTTCGGCGATGCGGCCCTCGATGAAACCCTGCTGCTCGCGCGCCGCGTGATACTCGGCGTTTTCCGACAGATCGCCGTGGCTGCGCGCCTCGGCGATCGCCTTGATCACGTTCGGACGATCGACTGACTTCAGCCGCTTCAATTCTTCGCGCAGCAGCTCGGCACCACGCAGCGTCATCGGATTTCGCTTCATCAGGACAACTCCTGGTGCAGATCCTGCAGCCGGTTGACCTCGACCTCGTCGAGCGAGTCTAGAGCCTCGCAAGTCGCGAGCGCGGCTGCAAGCGTCGTGTAGTAGGTGACCCGGCGCTGCACGGCCTCGCGACGGATGGAATGCGATTCGCGCACCGCCTGCTTGCCCTCGGTGGTGTTCACGATCAGGACGATTTCACCGTTTTTGATCATGTCGACGCAATGTGGGCGACCCTCGCGGACCTTATTGACCGTCTTGCACGGCACGCCTGCGGCCGCGATCAATTTGGCGGTCCCCTCGGTCGCAACGATTTCGAAGCCACGGGCGACGAGCTTGCGGGCGAGCTCGACCGCACCCGGCTTATCACGCTCGCGCACGCTGATGAACGCACGCCCCGTGCGCGGCAACACCACGCTCGAGGCCGCCTGCGCTTTCGCATAGGCCTCGCCGAAACTGCGACCCGTGCCCATCACCTCGCCGGTCGACTTCATCTCGGGACCGAGCATGGGATCCGCCTCGGGAAATTTCACGAACGGAAACACCGCTTCTTTGACCGAGAAATATTCGGGCACCCGTTCGTGGGTGGCACCGAGCGCGGCCAAACTGCGGCCGGTCATGACGCGCGCGCCGATCTTGGCGAGCGGCCGGCCGGTCGCCTTGGACACGAAGGGCGCGGTGCGCGAGGCACGCGGATTGACCTCGAGCACGAAGATCACGCCGTTCTGGATCGCGAACTGGATGTTCATCAAACCTTTGACGTCGAGCCCGAGCGCGAGTTTGCGAGTCTGCTCGCGCATCTCGTCTTGCAGCGCCGCCGAAAGACTATTGGGCGGCAGCGAACAACCCGAATCGCCGGAGTGCACGCCCGCTTGTTCGACGTGTTCCATGATGCCGCCCACGAGTACCTGCTCGCCGTCGCACACGGCGTCGACGTCGACCTCGATCGCATCGTCGAGAAAGCGATCGAGCAACACCGGGCTTTCGTTGGAAACCTTGACCGCATCGGTCATGTAGGTGCGCAAATCGTCCTCGTTAAAAACGATTTCCATCGCGCGACCGCCGAGCACGTACGACGGACGCACCACCAGCGGAAAGCCGACCGCGCGCGCGAGCGCGAGCGCTTCGGTCTCGGTGCGGGCGGTGGCGTTCGCCGGCTGGCGTAGCCCGAGTCGCTGTACGAGCTTTTGGAAGCGCTCGCGATCTTCGGCGATGTCGATCGATTCGGGCGAGGTGCCGATGATCGGCGCACCGGCTCGTTCGAGCGCACGGCACAACTTCAGCGGCGTTTGCCCGCCGTACTGGACGATCACGCCCTCTGGCTTTTCTTTGTCGATGACTTCGAGCACGTCCTCTAAGGTGAGCGGCTCGAAATACAGACGATCGGAGGTGTCGTAGTCAGTCGACACGGTCTCCGGGTTACAGTTGATCATGATGGTTTCGAAACCGTCCTCGCGTAGCGCGAGTGCCGCGTGTACGCAGCAATAATCGAATTCGATGCCTTGTCCGATACGATTCGGGCCACCGCCCAGGATGACGATCTTGCGTCGATCGGTCGGGGCGGCTTCGCACTCTTCCTCGTAGGTCGAATACATGTACGCCGTGGACGTCGCAAATTCCGCCGCGCAAGTATCGACGCGTTTGAACACCGGACGAATCCCGAGGCGATGACGCAGCGCGCGCAGTTCGTCTTCTTGACGACCCACTAAGCGCGCAAGACGCGCATCCGAAAAACCCTTGCGCTTGAGCGCGCGCACTCGCACTGCATCGAGCGCTGCGAATCCACCTTTCGCGACTGCCGTTTCCTCATCGATCAGATCTTCGATCTGCGCGAGGAACCACGGGTCGATGCGACACAACGCGTGAATGCGCTCGAACGTCCAGCCGGCGCGGAACGCATCGGCGACGTACAACAATCGATCGGCGCCGGGGTGTCTTAACTCTTGCTCGAGTCGCGCCACCGCATCGTCGGCCAACGGCAACGTGAGAACAGGCGTCAAGCCATCGAGACCCGTCTCGAGTCCGCGCAACGCTTTTTGCAGTGACTCCTGCTGCGTGCGACCGATGGCCATCACCTCGCCCACCGACTTCATTTGAGTCGTGAGACGATCGTTCGCGCCTTTGAATTTTTCGAAGGTGAAACGCGGTACCTTGGTGACCACGTAATCGATCGACGGTTCGAACGACGCGGGCGTCGCGCCACCGGTAATGTCGTTACGCAACTCGTCGAGCGTGTAGCCGACGGCGAGTTTCGCCGCGACCTTCGCGATCGGAAACCCTGTCGCTTTCGAGGCGAGCGCCGAAGAGCGCGACACGCGCGGGTTCATTTCGATGACGATCAACCGACCGTCGTCGGGGTTCACGGCGAACTGCACGTTCGAGCCGCCGGTGTCGACACCGATCTTGCGCAGCACGGCGATCGAAGCGTCGCGCATGCGTTGATATTCTTTGTCGGTCAAGGTCTGCGCCGGCGCGACGGTGATCGAGTCGCCGGTGTGCACGCCCATCGGATCGAGATTTTCGATCGAGCAGATGATGATGCAGTTGTCGGCGCGGTCGCGCACGACTTCCATCTCGAATTCCTTCCAACCGAGGATCGACTCTTCGATCAACACTTCGGTGGTGGGCGACGCGTCGAGACCGCGCAGCACGATGGTCTCGAACTCTTCGCGGTTGTACGCGATACCGCCGCCCGAGCCGCCGAGCGTGAACGACGGACGAATCACGCATGGATAGCCGAGCGTGGCTTGGATCGCGTACGCCTCCTCGAGACTGTGCGCGACAGCGGCGCGCGCGCTCTCGAGACCGATCTCGCGCATCGCGTTGCGGAACAGCTCGCGATCCTCGGCCATGTCGATCGCATCGCGCGTCGCGCCGATCATCTCGACGCCGAACTTCGCGAGCACCCCTTCGCGTTCGAGATCGAGCGCAGTGTTGAGCGCGGTTTGCCCACCCATGGTCGGCAGCAAGGCATCGGGACGTTCTTTCTCGATGATGCGGGCGATCGTGCGCCAGTTGATGGGCTCGATGTAGGTCGCATCAGCCATCTCGGGATCGGTCATGATCGTGGCCGGATTCGAGTTCACGAGAATGACGCGATAACCCTCCTCGCGCAGCGCCTTACACGCTTGCGCGCCGGAGTAGTCGAACTCACAGGCTTGGCCGATCACGATCGGACCGGCGCCGATGATCAAAACACTTTTGAGGTCCGTTCTTTTGGGCATGGTTACGCGCGCTCCGACCGATCAACCCGCGCGCCGCCGGCGCATGGCGGCGGCGAACTCTGCGAACAAAGGTGCGATGTCGTGGGGACCGGGGCTCGCCTCCGGATGTCCCTGAAAACTGAACGCGGCACGATCGGTGCGCGCGACACCTTGCAACGAGCCGTCGAACAACGAACGGTGCGTCGCGACGAGATTCGCCGGCAAACTCGCCTCGTCGATCGCAAAGCCGTGATTCTGCGAGGTGATGAACACGCGGCCGGTACGTAAATCTTGCACCGGATGGTTCGCCCCGTGATGACCGAACTTCATCTTGACGGTGCGCGCACCGCTCGCGAGGCCGAGTAATTGGTGGCCGAGGCAAATGCCGAACACCGGTACGTCGGTATGCAAATATTCACGGATCGCCGCGATCGCGTAATCGCAGGGCTCAGGATCGCCGGGGCCGTTCGACAAAAATACGCCGTCGGGACGCAGCGCGAGCACCTCGGCCGCAGCGGTTTGCGCCGGCACGACCGTGACGCGACAGCCGGCATCGACCAGCAAACGCAAAATATTGTGTTTGACGCCGTAGTCGCAGGCGACGACGTGCAGCGGCTCGCCGGCGGGCCGCGACGGCGCATCAAACACCGAACCTGCGTCCCAATCGTAACGCTGCGTGGTCGAAACCACCTTCGCGAGATCCATGCCTTTGAGGCCCGGGAAGCCGCGCGCCGCGGCCAGTGCGACCGCCTCGACGTCGGCGCGCTCGGCCGCCGCACCGGCAATGATGGCGCCTGCTTGCGCGCCCTTCTCGCGCAAGATGCGGGTCAGGCGGCGTGTGTCGATGTCGGCGATCGCGACCACGTTCTCGCGCACCAAAAAATCACCGAGCGAGGCGCGTTGACGCCAATTGCTCGAGCGTTGCGGCAGATCGCGCACGATCAAGCCAGCAGCGTAGGCGCGGCGTGATTCCATATCGTCGTCGTTGGTGCCGACGTTACCGATGTGCGGGTACGTGAGCGTCACGAGCTGACGCGTATAGGAAGGATCGGAAAGGATTTCTTGATAGCCCGTGAGCGCGGTATTGAAAACCACTTCGCCGGTCGTCGTGCCCGAGGCACCGACCGCCCTGCCACGGAAGACCGAACCGTCTTCCAAGGCGAGCACTGCAGGTCCGCTCACTAACCTTTCCCCTCGGCAAGCCGTCCGACCGACGCCTCGCCCGTTACGCTTCGAATCTCCGATGCGTACGCGGGATCCGGATAAACAAAACGGGAGTTGTTCTTGCGAACGCCTCCCGCCTTGCCTGGACTAACCCGGCTATCGGATTAGAAGAGCATTTTACGTTTACCCCCCCGATCCTGTCCACGGAATTCGGCGCCGAAAAAACGCCGACGAAGTCGTTCAAGCTCTTGTTTTAAATGGTAGAACGTCGCGCATTTCGTAGCGACCCGGTGACCGTCCGGACAGCCACGACGCCGCCCGCACCGCGCCTCGGGCGAAGATCGCGCGATCGGTTGCTTGGTGCACCAAACTCACCCGCTCGCCCTCACCCGCGAACAACACCGTGTGATCGCCGACGATGTCGCCGCCGCGGACCACGGCGAAACCGATCTCGCCATCCCGGCGCTCGCCACCCGTGCGCGTGGGCACAGCGACCGAGTCGAGCGAAACCGAACGGCCCTCGGCTGCCGCATGCCCGAGTGCGAGCGCAGTGCCGGACGGTGCGTCTTTTTTGTGACGGTGATGGCCTTCGATGATTTCGATGTCGAAATCTTTGGGTAGCGCGTGCGACGCGGCACGCACGAGCTCGATGAGCAAGGTGACACCGAGACTCGTATTCGCCGCGACGATCACGGGCACGCGTCGCGCGGCGTCGTTCGCCGCCGATTGCGCCGCGGCATCCAACCCGGTCGTGCCGACGAGCGCCGCGACGCCTGCGGCCGCAGCCGCGGCGAGATTTGCAGCGGTAGCGGTCGGCGCCGAAAAGTCGACCATGACGTCGGCGCGGGCGAGCACCGCCGGCAGATCGGCCGACAGCAACACACCGATCGCGCCCACACCGGCGAGCTCGCCGATGTCTCGGCCAGTGCCAGGGGCGTCGGGACGATCGACTGCACCGACGATTTGCACGCCATCGGTGCTCGCCGCGACGCGCGCGATCGCGAGACCCATTCGTCCGGAAGCTCCGACGATCACCAACCGCATGCGCTACTCCCCGCGTTGATCGTTATCGTTTCGTGTGGCGTTACACGCCGCTCGCCGTGACTCAACGTCCGGAGAAAAAGCGCTTCACACCGTCGAAAAAGCCCTCTTCGCGCGGCGTGTGGGAACGACCGTCGCGTTTCAGAGATTCGTCGAACTTGCGCAGCAACTCACGCTGCTCGGCCGTCAAGTTCACCGGAGTTTCTACCACAACACGGCAGAACAGGTCGCCTCGCGCACCACCACGTACGGGTTTGACGCCCTTATCGCGCAGACGGAAGACGCGACCAGATTGCGTCTCTTGTGGGATCTTGAGCGACACCTCGCCCTCGAGCGTCGGCACCGTCACCGAACCGCCGAGCACGGCGGTGGCGAATCCGACCGGCACTTCGCACGATAGATCGTCGCCCTCGCGCTCGAAGATCGCGTGCGGCAAGACGTTGATTTCGACGTACAGATCGCCCGGCGGGCCGCCGTTGCGACCCGCCTCACCTTCACCCGACAGACGAATGCGATCGCCGCTCGAGACGCCCGCCGGCACTTTGACCGACAGCGTGCGCGTGCGCCGCACACGTCCCTGGCCCAAACAGGTGTCACACGGATTTTTGACGATGCGGCCGGTGCCGCGACAACGATTGCAGGGCTGCTGCAATTGGAAGATGCCTTGCGAGATTCGCATTTGGCCACTGCCACCGCACTGGTCGCAGGTCACCGGACTCGAGCCCTTGGCAGCGCCGCTGCCGTGACAGGTCTCGCATTCCATCAAGCGTGGAATCTCAATTTGCGTGGTGTGGCCGAACACGGCCTGCGGCAACTCGAGCTCGAGTTCATAGCGCAGATCGGCGCCGCGAAACACTTGCGAGCGTCCACCGCGACGACCACCGCCAAAGATATCGCCGAACACCTCACCGAAAATGTCACCGAAGTCGGCGCCGCCGAAACCGCCGGGACCACCGGCGCCGCCTTGATTCGCCGCGGCGATGCCATCGTGACCGTGTTGGTCGTAGATCGCGCGCTTCTGCGCGTCGCTGAGAACTTCGTAGGCCTCTTTGGCTTCTTTGAAGTTCTCCTCGGCTTCTTTGTCACCCGGATTACGGTCCGGGTGAAACTTCATCGCCAAGCGCCGATAGGCTTTCTTGAGGTCAGCCTCGTTCGCAGTCCTCGGCACATCGAGGACTTTGTAGTAGTCGCGCTTGGCCATGCGAAGAAGCCCCTCCCGCAAACCTTACGGTTTGCGGTCCTTATCTTTGACTTCCTCGAACTCGGCATCGAGCACCGTGTCGTCACGCTCACTCGCCTTGCCTTCGCCCGCTGAGCCACCGGCCGCCGCCGCTTCGGCGCCCGCCGTTTGCGAATACGCCTGCTGCGCGATGTTCGACGAGGCTTGCAACAGCGCTTCGAGTTTCTTCTCGATCTTGTCCTTGTCGTCGTCCTTGAGGACGCCCTTCAGATCGGACAATGCCGACTCGACCTTGGCACGCTCGTCGGCCGGCACTTTTTCGCCGAGATCTTGCAGCGTTTTTTCGACCGAATGCAGCATCCCGTCAGCCTTGTTGCGCGTCTCGACGAGTTCGCGGAATTTTTTGTCTTCCTCGGCGTGCGCCTCGGCATCGCGAACCATGCGCTTGATCTCGTCTTCGGTGAGACCCGAGGACGCTTTGATCACGATGCGCTGCTCCTTGCCAGTCGCCTTGTCTTTGGCCGAGACGTTCAAGATTCCGTTCGCGTCGATGTCGAAGGTGACTTCGACCTGCGGCGTACCGCGACGCGCCGCCGGGATGTCCGTGAGGTCGAACTTGCCGAGCGACTTGTTGTCGTTTGCACGCTCACGCTCGCCCTGCAACACGTGGATCGTGACGGCGGTCTGATTGTCTTCGGCGGTCGAGAACACCTGCGAGTGTTTGGTCGGAATCGTGGTGTTCTTTTCGATGAGCTTGGTCATCACGCCGCCGAGTGTCTCGAGCCCGAGCGACAACGGCGTCACGTCGAGCAGCAACACGTCCTTCACTTCACCGGCGAGCACGCCACCTTGGATCGCGGCACCGACCGCCACCGCCTCGTCCGGGTTGACGTCCTTGCGTGGCTCCTTGCCGAAGAAATCTTTGACGTACTTCTGCACCAACGGCATGCGCGTCTGACCGCCGACGAGTATCACCTCGCCGACCTCGCCCGCCGACAAGCCCGCATCTTTGAGCGCCACTTTGCACGGCTCGATGGTGCGCTTGACGAGATCTTCGACGATCGACTCGAGCTTCGCGCGCGTCAGCTTGACCGCCAAATGCTTCGGACCCGAGGCGTCCATGGTGATGTACGGCAGGTTAATGTCGGTCTGCTGACTGGATGACAACTCGATCTTCGCCTTCTCCGCCGCTTCCTTGAGGCGCTGCATCGCGAGCGGATCTTTGCGCACGTCGACACCCGACTCTTTTTGAAATTCGTCGGCGAGGTGGTTGATGACGCGCAGGTCGAAATCTTCACCGCCCAAGAACGTGTCGCCGTTGGTGGAAAGCACCTCGAACTGGCGCTCACCGTCGACCTCGGCGATTTCGATGATCGAGACGTCGAACGTGCCACCACCCAGATCGTAGACCGCGATCTTGCGATCGCCGCCCGTTTTGTCGAGACCGTAGGCGAGCGCCGCCGCGGTCGGTTCGTTGATGATGCGCTTGACGTTGAGACCGGCGATGCGGCCGGCGTCTTTAGTAGCCTGCCGCTGCGAATCGTTGAAGTATGCGGGCACCGTCACGACCGCGTCGGTGACTTCCTCGCCGAGAAAATCTTCGGCGGTCTTCTTCATCTTCATCAGCACGCGCGCGGAAATTTCCGGCGGCGCCATTTTTTTGCCTTGTGCCTCGACCCATGCGTCGCCGTTATCGGCTTTGACGATGCGGTACGGCACCATGTCGATATCTTTTTGGACGATCTTCTCTTCGAAGCGCCGCCCGATCAGGCGCTTCACCGCGTGCAGCGTGTTCTGCGGATTGGTGACGGTCCTTGGTGAAGGCGACGATGGACGGCGTGGTGCGATCACCCTCGCTGTTCTCGATCACGCGCGGCTTGCCGCCTTCCATGATCGCCACGCAAGAGTTCGTGGTCCCGAGGTCGATTCCGATGACTTTGCCCATGGTCCTGGCTCCTTCAGCGATGAGCGAGATGTGTGGGTGGCTGGGGATAATTCAAGCGGGATCGGGCGCTTTCGCGACGATCACCCGCGCCGGCCGTAACAAGCGGCCGTTGAGCGAGTAGCCCCGCTGCACGACGACGAGCACCGAATTTGGCTCGGCGGTGGTCGAGGGTTGCGCCAACATCGCTTCGTGCTGGTTGGCATCGAACGGTTGTCCGAGCGGATCGATCTCGTCGATGCCGATGCGCTCGAAGGCCTTGGCGAGCAATCTTTGAGTGGCCGCCTGCCCCTCGGCGAGCGCCGCAGCATCGGCCTTAGCGGCGTTCTCGACCGCCAGATCAAGGCTGTCTTTGACCGGGATCAATTCGTTGACGAGTTTCTCGATGCCGTATTTGTGCGCCGCTTCGACGTCGCGTTGTGCACGCTTGCGCACGTTGTCGAGTTCCGCGAGCGCCCGCAGGTGCTGGTCGCGATGTTGCGCCGCCGACTCTTCAGCGGCGGCGACGGCGGCCCGCAGCGTCGCGAGTTCGTCCGCACCCGCGCCCGTCGCGGTGTTCGCCGCCGCAGCGGCAGTCTCCTCGGTCGACATGAAAAATCGCCCCTGAAACAATTGGTTATATGCACGACTTCGCGTGCTTTACAGCCGCGAACGTGCGCCGAAGCACGAAAAATGGGGATTAGCGGCGAGAATTCAAGGCCGAGCCGAGCAGCCGGGCCGTCACGTCGACGATGGGAATCACCCGCTCGTAAGCCATCCGCGTCGGGCCGATCACGCCGATCACCCCGATCACGCCGTCGTCGGCCGCGTACGGCGCGGCGACGAGACTGCAGTCGTCCAGCACCTGGTAACCCGACTCCTGGCCGATGAAGATCTGCACGCCGTCGGCATGCAGACTCTGATCGAGCAAATGCAGGAAGTCGCGCTTTTCGTTGAATGCTTCGAACAAGCGCTTCAATTTTTCGACGCTGGTCAGCTGCGCGACGCCCATCAAATTGGTTTCGCCCGCGACGATGTATTCGAGTTCACCGCGCGGGCCTGACTCGCCGAACACCTGCTCGGCCATGCGAATCGCATCGACCATGAGCGCGTTCATGTGTTCGCGATCTTCCTGCAGCTGCCGCAGGATCTCGCCGCGGGCGGCCTCCGGCGTGCGACCGACGAGTTGTTCGTTCAAATATTGTGCGGCGCGCCGCAATTCGTCGGCGTTGTGATGCCGACCGAGCTGGATGATGCGGTTCTGCACCTCGCGATCGTTGAAGACGAGCACCACTAGCACGCGATTTTCGCTCAGCGGCACAAATTCAATTTGCGTGATCGCCGCAACTTGCGGTCGCGGCACGGTGACGACACCCGCCAGATGCGTGAGGTTCGACAACAACTGCGAAGCGGTCGCGACCAAGGCCTTCGGGTCGGCATGCGCCCGCGAATCGATGTGACGTCGCAGTTCGTCCAGCGGCACCCCTTCCATCGGCCGCGCGCGCATCAACGTGTCGACGAAGAAGCGATAGGCGCGGTCGGTCGGAATGCGCCCCGCGGAGGTGTGCGGCGAGGAGACGAAACCGAGCGATTCGAGATCGGCCATCACGTTGCGGATCGTGGCCGAGGACAGATGCAGACCCGAATCGCGCGACAAGGAACGCGAGCCGACCGGCTGGCCGTCACGGATGTAGCTCTCGACGAGCGTCCGCAACAACTGGCGCGCGCGATCGTTCAGCAGTTCGTCGTAATCCTGAGCCATGCCGCAGAAACTACCGAGCGACGCAAAGCGGCGTCAAGCGACCGGATTTTCACATTGGTTCCGGCACGCCGTCGTGATAAAAAAGCGCAGGTTTTACCAGGGTCCTGCATGTCCACCTCACGTCGTTGCGCGCTCGTCACCCGTTTCGCCGATTCACGCGTCGCCGAGAGCGCCCAACTGCTCGCCGAGCATCTGCACCGGCGCGGTATCACGGTCCACGCGCTCGCCGACGAAGCGATGCGACTCGGCGCGTTGCGCGCCGAATTCGTCACCGAATCCGCCTTGCTCGCGGGCACCGAACTCGTGATCGCGATCGGGGGTGATGGCACCTTGCTGCACGCTGCGGGTCTCGTCGCCGGGCACGACATCCCATTGCTCGGCATCAATCGCGGGCGCTTGGGTTTTCTGACCGACGTGATGCCCGATGCGATGCTTGCGTCAGTCGATGCAGCGCTCGACGGACTCTGCAGCGTCGACACCCGCGCCTTGCTGGCCGCCGAATTCGTCGCCCCCGACGGCGAACGCAAACGCGGCCTCGCCCTGAACGACGTCGTAGTGCAAAAACGCCAGAGCGGACACCTCGTCGACTTCGAAACCTGGATCGACGATCGTTTCGTGAATACCCACGGCGGCGATGGCTTGATCGTCGCGACGGCCACCGGTTCCACCGCCTATGCATTGTCGGTCGGTGGTCCGATCGTCGCACCCGACCTCGACGTCGTCGTCGTCGCACCGATCTGCCCGCACACGCTCTCCGATCGTCCGATCGTCGTGTCCGGGCGTGCCACGATCGAGGTGCGTTTGATCGATCGCCCCGACTCGCTCGCCGAGGTCGCCTGCGATGGGCATTCGCAGGGCACGCTCGCGCCCGGCGCCGCGCTGCGCATCGGGCCCTCTAGCACGCGCATCCGACTGCTGCACCCGGCGGGCTACGACTACTTCCGCTTGCTGCGCAGTAAACTCAACTGGGGTCGGCGCAGCTTCGACGGCGAGCACGACTGATCGATGCTCAACCATCTAAACATTCGAGACTTCGCCATCATCGACGCCGTCGAGGTCGATTTGCGCGCGGGTCTGACGGTACTAACCGGCGAAACCGGTGCCGGCAAATCGATTTTGGTCGATGCGCTACAACTGGCCGCTGGGGGTCGTGCCGGTAGCGAAGTCGTGCGCCACGGTGCCGAGCGCGCCGAGGTGACCGCCACCTTCGATCTCGCGCGCGCGGACCCGGCGCTGCGTGCACTACTCGAAGAACAGAGCATCGAAGCGGACGACGAACTGGTCGTGCGACGCGTCGTCACACGCGAAGGTAAATCGCGCGCCTATTTGAACGGCCAACAAGTACCGGTCGCCGTGTTACGAGCCGTGGGCGAATGGCTCGCCGAAATTCACGGGCAGCACGAATTTCAATCTTTGATGCGTCCCGCGGCACAACGCGCGCTGCTCGACGCCCACGCCGGTTGTGAATCTTTGGCCGACGAGGTGGCCACGCTGCACCGCGCGCGCCTCGCGATCGCCGCCGAGCTGCAAGAACTCGCGACCGCAGCCCGCGACCGCGAAGCACGACTCGATCTGTTGCGCCATCAGCGCGATGAACTTGCGAACGTTGCGGGTGATGCGGCGCAGCTCGATGCGCTGCTCGCCGAGCGCGGTCGACTCGCCAACGCCGGCAGACTCTCGGAAGCCGCGCGCGGTGCCGTGCAACTCGTCTACGACGCCGAGGACGGCAACGCACACACCCAGGCCTCGCGCGCCGCCTCGTTGCTACGCCAAGCCGCCTCGCTGGACACGCAACTCGCCCCCGCACTCGCCGCGCTCGACGAGGCCGTCATTCGCTTAGCCGATGCGGCCACCGAGCTATCGCGCTATTTGGAGAACCTCGAAGCCGATCCCGCGCGCCAAGCACAAGTCGAGCAAAGTCTCGCCACGCTCGAAGCACTTGCGCGTAAGCATCGCGTACCACCCAAAGAATTAGCCGCCAAGGCCGCCGAAATCGAGATTGAGCTGCAACGACTCGAGGGTCTCGACCAAAACCTCGCTGCACTCGAACAGGCACGCACGGCCGCGACCGAGCGCTGGCGAGTGGCCGCCGAGAAACTCGGCATGCAACGCCGTAAGGCCGCCAAAATTTTGAGCGCCGACATCACTGCGCGCATGCAAACGTTAGGCATGGCCGGCGGCAACTTCGTCGTCGAGTTGACGCCGCTCGTGGTCGACGGCTCGGCGGCGCACGGCCTCGAGGAAGTCGAATTTTCGGTGACCGCCAACACCGGTCAACCACCGAGGCCACTCGCCAAAGTCGCCTCGGGCGGCGAACTCGCCCGCCTGTCACTCGCGGTACAAGTCGCGCTCGCGAGCGATCGTCGCGATGCAACTGCCGCGCAGTGCATGGTGTTCGACGAAGTCGATTCCGGCGTAGGTGGCGCGGTTGCCGAGATCGTCGGCCGGGAACTCGCTGCCCTAGGTCGTCACGCGCAAGTGTTATGTGTGACGCATCTGCCACAAGTCGCCGCACTCGGCGATCGTCACCTGCGCGTCTCGAAACTGACCGACGGCAAAACGACGCGCACCCAGATCACACCACTCGAAGGCGACGGCCGCATCGAAGAAATCGCGCGTATGCTCGGCGGCATCGCCATCACCGATACCACGCGCGCCCATGCCGCCGAAATGCTCGGCGCGAGCAAACTCAAGGCGACGTCGACTTCCGGTGCGCGCAGTTCGGCCGGCGGCAATGGCCGTAAATCACGAGGGCGTGGTCCTTGATCTCGAAGCCGAGTTTGTCGGCCACGGCGCGCTGACGCTCCTCGATCTGCGGATCGACGAATTCCTCGACGTTGCCGCAATCGATACAGAGAATGTGATCGTGGTGCGGGCCCGCGTTCAATTCGAACACCGCCATACCGTCCTCGAAATGATGTCGCGTCACGAGACCCGCAGCCTCGAACTGCGTCAGTACGCGGTACACCGTCGCCAAGCCGATGTCCTCGCGCAGATCGACGAGCCGCCGCTGGATATCCTCGGCCGACATATGCCGATCGACCGCCGTTTCGAGAATCTCGAGGATTTTGACGCGCGGCGTGGTGACCTTGAGACCCGCCTTGCGAAGATCGTTGCCTTCCACGTCGCCGCTCGCCCGTTGCGATAGAATGACGACCATTATGTTCCAGACCGCACCCGGTACTCCATTGCGTCAGTTGCCGAGACGCCGCAACCGTCTGCTCGCATGCGTCGCGCTGCTCGCCGCCAGTTTGGGCGCGAGCGGCTGTGTGTACCGCATGGTCGTCCAACAGGGTAACTTTCTCGACGGCCGTCAGGTCTCGCAGGTACAGGTCGGAATGACGCGCGGCCAAGTGCGTTTCTTGCTCGGCACGCCGATGCTGCCCGATGCCTTCGATCGCGATCGTTGGGACTACCTCTACACCCTCGATGCGCCGCGCACCAAAGACAACACCCGCCAACGCCTGACGATTTTCTTCACCGAAGACAAAGTCGCACGCATCGAAAACGTTGGCGCACCGACCACGCCCGCGCCGGGCACGACCGCTGCAGAGCCGCCGGTCAGCGTGCCCGCGCCCGCGCCCGCCGCGCCTCCTTCGGATCCACGCTAAGCGGCAAATAGAGTTCGACGCGATCGCCCGACCGCAACGCTTGTGAGCGCTCGCAAGCGACACCAAAAATTCCCGTAGCACCGTCGCGCCATGCCGCATCGTCGAGGGCTTCGGGGGCGATCACCTGCAATCGATCGCGGGCGAGCGCGAGTACGTCGGCGACGCTCGCCGACTCGGACACCTCGAATTCGAGCACACCCTGCCACGCTGGGAGCGCCGCCGCGAATGCACAGCGCACGCTCACCCACCCTCGGCCGCGACGCGCCGCGCGCGCGCCACGAACGCATCGACCAAGGACTTCGCCGTATCCTCGAATATCGGCCCCATCATCACGCCCGCGAGACGATTTTCGAATTCGAAGCGCAAGCGCAGGGTGACGTTACAGCCCGCATCGCCGATCGGCTCGACCGTCCACTCCCCCTCGAGGGTTTTGAACGGCCCACGCTCGAGTCTCATAGTCAAAGACTTGCCCGGCACCAAGCGATTGCGCGTCGTGAACGCGGTGTCGAGCACGCCGCGGCGGATCCCGAGCGTCGCCACGACTTCGTCGCCCTCCTGCGATTCGATGCGCGCCTGCACGCAACCGGGCACGAATTCCGGATAACGTTCGACGTCGGCGATGAGCTCGTAGAGCCGCTGCGACGGCAGGCCGACCAGGGCCGAGCGTGTGACTTCGCGCATGGTCGAATTGTGGGCGAGAGCACCGCACACCACAACACGGGGGTAGAATCGACCCTGGAGCACGCGCTCGTCCGATGAATAAACCCAAAGACAAAGCCGAAAACAACACCATCGCCGAGAACCGTCGCGCGCGCTTCGACTATTTCATCGAAGAGCGCTTCGAAGCGGGTCTCGCCCTCGAAGGCTGGGAGGTGAAGTCGTTACGCGCGGGTAAGGCGCAAATCACCGAAGCACACGCGTTCCTGCGCGACGGCGAGGCGTTCGTGATCGGCGCGCACATCGCCCCGCTCAACACGACCTCGACGCACGTGCGAGCCGACCCGGTGCGCACGCGCAAACTGTTGCTCAATCGTAGCGAAATCGCACACCTCGTCGGCGCGGTCGAACGCAAGGGTTACACGATCGTGCCGCTCGAACTCTACTGGGCCCGCGGCCGCGCGAAACTGCGGATCGGGCTCGCCAAGGGCAAGAAACAGCACGACAAGCGCGCCAGCGAGAAAGAACGCGACTGGCAACGCGACAAAGCGCGTTTATTGCGCGGCTGAAGCCGCCCGCATTTCTTTGAACTTCAAAAAGTCGTCGTAGCTGCCACGGTGGTCGAGGACGCCACCGTCAGGCTGAATCTCGACGATGCGATTAGCGAGCCCGCTCACGAATTCGCGATCGTGCGAGACGAAAATCAGGGTCCCCGGATATTTTTCGAGGCCGATTTGCAGCGACTCGATGGTTTCCATGTCCATGTGGTTGGTGGGCTCGTCCATCAACATCACGTTCGGTCGGCGCAACATCAATTTGCCGTACATCATGCGGCCCTTCTCACCACCCGACAGCACCTTCACGGACTTTTTGGTCTCGTCACCCGAGAACAACAACCGCCCAAGCGTCGCACGAACGATCAGGTCGTCGTCCGCCTTGCCGGTCCATTGCGACATCCATTCGAGGAGATTCATCTTCGCTTCGAACTCAGCCTGCGGGTCTTGCGGCATATAGCCAGGCTCGGCGTTCTCCACCCATTTGATTTCGCCCGACACCGGTCGCAACACGCCGGCGATGCAATGCATCAGCGTCGTCTTGCCGATGCCGTTCGGCCCGATGATGGCGAGCCGGTCGCCCGCCTCGACGTTGAACGCGACGTTCTTCAACACCGACACGTCGCTGCCCGGATATTTGAACGAGATGCGATCGACGTTCACCGCCGAGCGATGTAATTTTTTGAGCTGCTCGAAACGGATGTAGGGGTTTTGACGGGACGACGGTCGAATCTCCTCGATTTTGATCTTCTCGATCGCGCGCCGTCGCGAAGTCGCCTGCCGAGCCTTCGAGGCGTTCGCCGAGAAGCGCCGCACGAATTCTTGTAAATCAGAGATGCGATCTTGTGCCTTGGCATTCGCCGCTTCGACTCGCGCGCGCGCCTGCGTCGAGGCGAGCATGAAGTCATCGTAGTTACCGGGATAAATTTTGAGCTGCTGGAAGTCGAGATCAGCCATGTGCGTGCACACCTGATTCAGGAAGTGCCGATCGTGGCTGATGATGATCATGGTCGAATTCGAGCGGTTCAGAACCTCCTCCAGCCACTGGATCGAGTGGATGTCGAGGTTGTTGGTCGGCTCGTCGAGCAGCAACACGTCGGGATTCGAGAACAAGGCTTGCGCGAGCAACACGCGCAACTTCAAGCCCGGCGGCACCTCGCGCATCGGGCCTTTGTGTAGTTCGGGGCCAATTCCCGCATCGACGAGAATGCTTGCCGCACGCGCCTCGGCATCGTAACCGCCGTATTCCGCAAAGCGCACCTCGAGCTCGGCGGCGCGCATGAAATCTTCGTCGTTCGCCTCCGGGTTCGCGTAGATACGATCGCGCTCCGTCATCGCCGCCCACATCTCGGTGTGGCCCTGCATGACCACGTCGATGACGCGCTCGTCTTCGTAGCCGAACTGATTTTGATTGAGTTTGCCGAGACGCAGACCCGGCTGCAGCATCACGTCACCCGCACTCGGCTCGAGATCGCCGCCGAGAATTTTGATCAGCGTCGACTTGCCGCAGCCGTTCGCGCCGATGAGGCCGTAGCGGTTACCGTCGGCGAATTTGACCGTGACGCCTTCGAACAGCGGCTTGGCGCCGAATTGAATCGCGATGTTAGCGGTGGAGAGCATGGCGGGCGCGGAGTGTACCGACTCGCACCCGCGAAATCCCGTTGATCGGCTATACTGTGGGCTCTTCCCGAAGGGGGCGACCGGTTTCGACGTGGGTTGCGAACCTTCAGGGGCGTGCCGAGGTGCAGTGAACC
>RGUL01000050.1 GCA_010027845.1 Gammaproteobacteria bacterium | reverse complement strand
AGAACAAGCGTCTTCATCCCGAGAAGATGGACGTGAAGAAGTACGATCCGGTCGTGCGCAAGCACGTGGCGTACAAGGAAACCAAGATCAAGTAATCCTCGCCGATCGGCGAGCCATGACGGGCCCCCGTCATGCCAGAACTTCCAGAAGTCGAAACCACGCGTCGCGGTGTAGAGCCGTTCGCGCGGGGTCGGCTCGTGCGCGCGTTGCGTTTGCGCGAGTCGCGACTGCGTTGGCCGGTCGATGCGACGCTGCCCCGCCGCGTGAGCGGCGCACGTATCACCGCCGTCGAACGTCGCGCCAAATATTTGCTCTTCCGTCTCGACACCGACACGACGTTGATGCTGCATCTCGGTATGTCCGGCAGCCTGCGCGTGCTGCCAGTCGATACGCCGCATCGTAAACACGATCACTTCGACCTCGAACTCGATTCGGAACGTATCTTGCGCTTCAACGATCCGCGCCGCTTCGGTTCGCTGCATTTGATCGAAGGTGATCCGGCGCAGCACCCGTTGCTATCTTCACTCGGCCCCGAGCCGCTCGCCGCATCGTTCGATGCCGATTATCTTTGGCAGCGCACGCGTAAGCGACGGGTCGCAATCAAACAATTCGTGATGAACGCGCAGGTCGTCGTTGGCGTCGGCAATATCTATGCGAGCGAGGCGTTGTTTTGCGCGGGCGTTCGACCAGGCCGTGCAGCGCGACTTTTGAAGCGCGGCGAAGTCGCAGCGATCGTCGCGGCGATCAAGCGCGTGTTGGCGATGGCCGTCGAGGTCGGTGGCACGACGCTGCGCGATTACGTCGGCGCCGACGGCAACCCCGGATACTTCAGGCAAAAATTGTTCGTCTACGAGCGTGCCGGCGAGCCGTGTCGAAGCTGCGAGACACCGATTCGGCAGCGCGTTCAAGGACAGCGTTCGACCTATTGGTGCCCGACGTGCCAACGCTGACGCAGCCCACGCGCCGTAGATTAGCGGCGCATTTTCGCGCAGCCGATCCGATCATGGCGGCGCTCATCGAGGCGGCCGGCCCCTATCGCTTGCGCCCCGTGCATTGCGATTCGCCGTTCGAGCACCTCGCGCGCGCGATCGCCTCGCAGCAGATCAGCGGCGCAGCCGCACGGGCGATCCTCGGTCGGTTCGTCGCGACTTTCGGCGGCAAAGCCGGCGCGTTTCCGCGACCCGATAAAATTTCGACGGTGCGCGACGAGCAGCTACGCGCCGTGGGCTTTTCGGCCACCAAGGTGGCGGCGCTCAAAGATTTGGCGCGGCAAACGCTCGCGGGCGTCGTGCCCGACACGCGTACGCTGGAATCTTTGGATGACGCTGCGATCGTCACGCGACTCACGCAAGTGCGCGGCATCGGACCTTGGACCGTACAGATGATGTTGATGTTCCAACTCGGCCGGCTGGACGTGTTGCCGCGCGACGACTACGGCGTGCGCAACGGTTTTCGCATCGCCTACGGCAAACGCGAACTGCCGACGCCGGCGACACTCGAGAAATTCGGCGCACGTTGGGCGCCGTTCCGATCGGCGGCAGCGTGGTACCTGTGGCGCGCGGTCGAACTCGGGCGCAGTTTCAAAGATTTCGGCGGCACGCCGCGGCGAGTCGGAATCAGGACTTCCGACGATGCAACTTCAACTCGGCGGCGACCGCCGGGTGCACGAAACCACTCACGTCGCCGCCGAGCAGACTGATCTCGCGCACCAACGTCGAGGAGATGAAGGTGAATTGCTCCTGCGGCGTCATGAACACCGTTTCGATGTCGGTAGCGAGATGGCGCGTCATGTTCGCGAGCTGAAATTCGAATTCGAAGTCGGAGACGGCGCGTAGACCGCGGATGATGACGTTGAGGCCGTGTTGGCGTGCGAAATCGACCGTGAGCCCCGAGTACCCGACCACCTCGACGTTCGGCAACTCGGCGAGCACCGTGCGCGCAAGTTCGACTCGCTTCTCGAGTGGTAATAGCGGTGCCTTGTTCGGATTGGCCGCGATCGCGATCACCACATGATCGAAAATTTTGGCGGCGCGACGCACGAGATCGTGGTGGCCGTTGGTGATCGGGTCGAACGTGCCGGGATAAAGTGCTTTGCAGCCCATTTGGTTCAAGCCTCAGCGGTGTCCGGTTCGGCGACCGCGGTCGGTGACGAGCGCCGCAGCAGATGATAACCGACCTCGCCCGCCTTGCCCTCGCGCCACGTGCGCCAAGCCACGGGCAGCGTCGGTAACGACTGCGCTGCCGGCGTTTCGAGATAGACGAAGGCCTGCGGTGCGAGCCAGTTGCCGCTCTCTAGGGCGTCGATGGTCGCCCGCCAAAGATCGGCATCGAACGGCGGGTCGATGAACACGATGTCGAAGGGCGCACGATTCGTCGTGTGCGGCGTTCGCAAGATCGTGAGCGCATCACCACGCACGATTTCGTGGCCGGTCGCGCCGAAGGCCGCGCAATGTGCGGTCAGCGCTTCGACACAGCGCGCATCGCGCTCGACGAACAGCGCGCGCGCGGCACCGCGCGATAAGGCCTCGAGTCCAAGCGCACCGCTGCCGGCGAACAAATCGGCGACGTTGGCATCACGAATGTGCGGTGCGAGCCAATTGAACAAAGTTTCGCGGACGCGATCTGGCGTGGGCCGTATGGTCGTGCCCACCGGGAAGCGAATCCGTCGACCGCGCCAGCGGCCGGCGATGATTCGCAATTCGTTACGTGGTTTCACCGCGCTGGCCATCTCGCGCGGAGCGTATCGCAGCATGCGAGCGAACGACAGGTCGCGCTAAAATACGACGATGTCGGGCGAGGCGAAAACCGGATTCTTGCAACGCTTGCGCGCCCGATTGACGCCCAAGGGCGGCAGTATCGGCGCGAATCTCGCGCGGTTGTTCGGCGCCCGGCGCATCGACGCCGAAGCGCTCGAGGAATTGGAGACCCGTCTGCTCGCCGCGGACGTCGGGGTCGAAGTCACCGAAGAGTTGCTGGAAGGTTTGCGCAAGCGTGTCGCGCGCAACCAATTGAGCGACGTCGATGCGCTGCTCGCGGCATTACGCGACGACATCGCCGCAGTGCTCGCGCCGGTCGCAAAGCCGCTCGTCGTCGACCGCGCTCAAAAGCCGTTTGCGATTCTCGTGGTCGGCGTCAACGGCTCCGGCAAAACCACCACCATCGGCAAACTCGCACAGCGCTTCGGGCGCGACGGCTTGCGCGTGGTGTTGGCAGCGGGCGATACGTTTCGCGCCGCGGCAGTCGAGCAAATCGGTATTTGGGCGGAACGAACCGGCGCGGAGTTGGTCGCACAAGCGACCGGCGCGGATCCGGCGGCGGTCGCGTTCGATGCGCTCTCGGCAGCGCGCAGTCGTGGCGCCGACGTGCTGATCGCCGACACCGCGGGCCGCTTGCAGGCACAAGCACATTTGATGGAAGAGCTACGCAAGGTGCGGCGCGTACTCGGCAAAGCTGCGCCCGGTGCGCCACACGAAGTTTTATTGGTACTCGATGCGAATCAAGGGCAAAACGCTTTGGTGCAGGCCAAAATGTTTCACGAGGCGGTGGGCGTGACGGGGCTAGTGCTCACCAAGCTCGACGGCACGGCGCGCGGCGGCATCGTCTTGGCGATTGCGCGACAACTCGGTCTGCCGATTCGATTCATCGGCATCGGCGAAGGTGCCGACGATTTCGGGGAATTCGACGCGGCAGCGTTCGCGCGTGCTCTCGTCGACGGCTCGAGCGACACGCGCGATACTTGAACGCATGATTTCTTTCGAACACGTGTTCAAACGTTACCCGAACGGACGCGAAGCGTTGCGCGATGTGTCGTTTCGCGTGGCCCAGGGTGAGATGGTGTTCCTCACCGGACGCTCGGGTGCCGGCAAAAGTTCGATTTTGAAACTCGTCACGCTGCTCGAACGGCCGACGCGCGGCAAAGTGGCCGTGCACGGTCAAGACACGGGCGCGCTGCCATCGCGCGCGATCCCGGCCTATCGACGCCGTATGGGCGTAGTGTTTCAAGACCATCAACTACTCGCCGATCGGCCGGTCTACGACAACGTCGCGCTGCCTTTGATCGTCGCCGACACGCCGTTTCGCGAAATCGATCGGCGCGTGCGCGCTGCGCTCGATCAAGTGGGTTTGCTCGGTCGCGAAAAATCTTTGCCGGTCGAATTGTCGATCGGTGAACAACAACGTGTCGGGATCGCACGCGCGGTGGTCGGCAAGCCGGCGATTTTGGTCGCTGACGAACCGACCGGTAATCTCGATCACGATCTCGCGCGCGACGTAATGCGCTTGTTCAAAAGATTTCAGGAAGTCGGTGTCACGGTTTTGATCGCCTCGCACGACGAAACGTTGGTCCGTGAATTCGCGCAGCGCGAAATTCACGTGCAAAGCGGACAGGTGTCGACGTGAGCGGCGTTTCGAGCTGGTTTTCGCGGCATGCGCAGGCCGGAATCGCTGCGCTCGGTCGTCTACTCCGTCGTCCGCTCGGCACCTTGCTCGCGACCTCCGTCATCGCGATCGCACTCGCGCTGCCCGCGGGTCTTTGGGTGTTGACGACCAACTTGCGTTCGCTGACCGGCGACGTCACGCAAACTTTGGAAGTTTCCGTCTATCTAAAACCCGGTGTGCCGCTCGAGCGCGCCGAACGTCTCGCCGCCGATGCGCGTCGTCGAGCCGAGGTCGCATCGGTGACCGTGATCTCGGCGGAGCAAGGTCTCGCGCAGTTCAAAGATCATTCGGGTTTCGGTGCAGCGCTCGAGGCGCTCGACACGAATCCTTTGCCCCATGTTTTGACGATACGACCGCGCGTGACCGCGACCACGCCGCGCAGCATGAGCGCGCTGCGTAATCATCTCGCGGCTTGGCCCGAAGCCGACACGGTGCAACTCGACACCGAGTGGGTGCAACGTCTCGACTCGATACTCGATTTTTTGCAGGCGGCATTCGCGACGCTCGCAATCGCACTCGGTGCCGGGGTGGTCGCGGTGATCGGCAACAGCGTGCGGCTTGAGGTCGATTCGCGACGCGCGGAAATCGAGGTCACCAAGCTCGTCGGCGGCAGCAACGCGTTCGTGCGTCGACCGTTTCTCTACGAGGGTTTCTTTTACGGCCTGATCGGCGGGGTGCTGGCGCTCGCCTACGGCAGCGCCGTGCTGGCCGCGCTGCAAGAGCCGCTCGCCCGAGTGTCGGCCTTGTACGGCGGCAGGTTAGGCATCGAGGGCTTGACCCTCGAGGAGGCCGGGCTCCTCGTCGGCGCGGGGTCGCTGCTCGGTCTAGTCGGCGCTTGGCTCGGGGCGGCCCGACATCTGGCCCGTATCGAACCCCGGGAATAGCCGCGGCAGAAATCCGTATAACCCCTAACTCATTGTTATTAAATGGGTTTTATATTGAACTCCAGGCCGATTTAGCACTCGAACTTCCGGACTGCTAAACTTTGCGCAGGAGTCGTGACCATGACCAGCCTAGCCCTCACCCAGCGCTATTCCGATCTCGCCGTCGCCGGCCCGATCGGCAGTCTGGACGCGTACCTCGAGCGCGTCTCGCGAGTGCCCGTTCTGTCGCGTGAAGACGAGCGCGCCCTCGCCGAGCGATTTCGCAACGAGGGCGACGTCGATGCAGCGCGCGCTTTAGTGCTTTCGCACCTGCGGTTCGTCGTACACATCGCTCGCGGCTACACGGGCTACGGGCTGCCGGTTGGCGATCTCGTGCAGGAGGGCAACGTCGGACTGATGAAGGCGGTCAAACGTTTCGACCCGACGCTGGGCGTGCGGCTCGTGTCGTTCGCGGTGCATTGGATTCGCGCCGAGATTCACGAGTACGTGCTGCGTAATTGGCGTCTCGTGAAAGTTGCGACGACCAAGGCACAACGCAAGTTGTTCTTCAATTTGCGGCGCATGAAAAAAAACCTCGCGTGGTTGTCGGCCGAAGAAACCGCAACCGTCGCGCGCGAGCTCGGCGTCGAGCCTGCGGAAGTCACCGAAATGGAACGCCGCCTGGCCGCGCGTGACGTCGCGTTCGATCCGCTGCCGCTCGACTCGGAAGAAGACGAAATCCACACGCCGGCGTCGTATTTGCCTGCGCCCGATGCCGACCCGGCAACGCAAGTCGAAAACGACGAGTGGGAAGACGAGTCGCACGCGGCGCTCGCGCGGGCTCTGCAAGCGCTTGATGCGCGCAGTCGCGACATCCTCGAAAGTCGCTGGATGGCCGGTGACTCGGCTAAAGCGACCTTGCATGATCTCGCCGCCAAGTACGGCGTGTCGGCGGAACGCATCCGCCAACTCGAAGCCAACGCGATCAAGAAACTGCGCGGTTTGATGCTCGAAACCGCCTAACGCGCGGTTTTTCACTGCGACTTTCGCATCCTCGCCGAATCGGCTAGAAAGAAGACCGGTTCGGGGGGGTTCGTATGTCCGCAGCGTTGACGGGGGGAATGGTGGTGAGCCGTGCGCTCGCCCGTTACGGCGTACGCACGGTGTTCGCGGTCGCCGGTGCCTCGCACTCCTTCCTACTCGATGCACTAGAGCGCGACGGCTTCGAAATCATCAGCAGTCGCCACGAATCGGGTTGTGTCGGTGCCGCCGACGGCTATGCGCGGATCACTGGCAAACCCGGCGTGGCACTCATCATCGCCGATCAAGGCACGCCGAACGCCATCAACGGCATCGCGACCGCGTTCCACGCCTGCTCGCCGGTATTGGTGTTGATCGCGCGACTACCGAATTCTTGGACCGAGGCCGAAGCCGAATACGATTCGGCCAAACATCCGCTCGTCGACTCGATCACCAAATGGGCGCGTACCGTGCCCGCACCCGAACGGCTCGCCGAATACGTCGACGTCGCAGCGAAACGCGCGCTATCCGGTCGACGCGGGCCGGTGGTGTTGCAGATCCCGCAAGAATATTTACAAGCGACGCTCGCCGATGCCGGCGCCGCGAATCTGCCGGCGCCACGAACCACGCGCGCCGTCGCTGATCCCGCGGCGATCGCGACCGCCGCCGAATTGCTCGCGACGGCGCGGCGCCCACTTTTGATCGTGGGCGCAGGGGCCTGCCAGGGCGACGCGGGCGCTTCCTTGCGAACGCTCGTCGAAGAATTCGATCTGCCGATTGCCGGTAACGGTCTCGGTCGTGGTCTCGTGGCCGAAGATTGGGTGCGATCGTTCAACTGGCCAGTGATGCAAATCGCCGCCAAAGACGCCGACGTCGTGTGCGTGATCGGCGCGCGCTTGAAGCAAAGATTAGGCTACGGTCTGCCGCCACGATTTTCTGCCGACGCGAAGTTCGTGCAAATCGATATCGAGGCCGAGGAACTGTCGCGCAATCGACGAATCGACGTCGCGATCGTCGCGGATGCGGGGCGCGCCTGCGAGCAATTGCTCGCGGCATTGCGTGCGCGTCGCACGACCGGCGCTGCACCGTCACCTCGGGCGTTTTGGGTGCGCGACGCCTTGCGTGCGCGCTTCGATTATCTCGACAGCCTCGTGCGGACGCCGTTGCCGAACGACACCATCCATCCGCTCGTGCTCGGACGCGCGATCGCGCAACTTGCACCCGCCGATACGATCTTCGTCGGTGACGGGGCGGACATCCAAACCTGGATGTACGGCGCATTGCAGGTGCGGCAAGCACCGGGTTTTCTCGACCACTACCCGATGGGCGCGATGGGCACGGGCACACCGCTCGCCGTCGGCGCCGCAGCGGCGGCGCGCGAGCTCTCGACAAAGAAATCGCGCTGCGTGGTGCTCACGACCGGTGACGGTTCTTTCGGTTTTTATCCAGCCGAATTGCACGCCGCGGCGCGCGCGGGCCTCAAAATCGTCTGCATCATCGGCAACGACGGCGTGTGGGGCACGGAGTGGCACGGGCAAATGAAAGCTTTGTCACGACCGGTCAACACCGAACTCGGTTATCTCGATTACGAGAAAGTCGCTGAAGGCTTCGGTTGTCGCGGTGAGCGGGTGACACGACGCAGCGAACTCGAAGCGGCACTACAACGCGCCTTCGCACACGACGGACCGAGCGTGCTCAACGTCATCATCGATCGCGACGCCGGCGCCGCCATCAAATCGAACCCGCTCGCCCAAATGATTTTGTTCGACGATCTTGCCACCAATCTCAAGGCACAACACGCCTTCGCCGGCTGAGGAAACACGATGACGGATCCCGCTCGAAACGTCGACACGCCTGCCGCCCACAAACCTTATCCGTCGGCAGCCTATTCTTGGTACGTGGTGGTCGTGCTGCTCGCCGCGTACATCCTCGCCTTCGTCGATCGCGAAATCATCGCGCAGCTCGTGCCGGGTATCAAAGCGACGCTGCACATCAGCGACACGCAGATGAGTCTGCTGCTCGGCGCGGCGTTCGCCATTTTCTACACGTTCTTCGGCGTTTTGATCGCTTCTTTCGCCGACAGCAGCAATCGACGCAAT
Source organism: Gammaproteobacteria bacterium (assembly GCA_010027845.1). GTDB lineage: Bacteria > Pseudomonadota > Gammaproteobacteria > Steroidobacterales > Steroidobacteraceae > UBA964. The sequence goes on along the minus strand of RGUL01000050.1, from coordinate 8,081 downwards.
CTGCTCTTCTTCGGCATCGTCTTCTGGAGTTTGATGACGATGATGTGCGGCGTCGCGATGACGTTCCCCTTGTTGTTCATCGCACGTGTCGGTGTCGGTGCCGGCGAAGCGACGTTGAACCCGTGCGCGCTGTCGATGCTCAAAGATTATTTTCCGCCGGATCGACTCGGACGTGCGATCGGTCTCTACACCGCCGGCGTGTCTAGCGGCAGCGGCATCGCATTCATCATCGGCGGCACCTTCTATCCCGCGATCCAAGCTGCGGGCCCTGCGCATTGGCCGATCGTCGGCACCGTCGAGCCGTGGCAGCAGATGTTCATCTACGTCGGCGCGCCGGGACTGCTCATCGCATTGTTGTTACTCACGGTCCGCGAGCCCGTGCGCCGTGAGCTGGCCGATGCCACGCAAAAGATGGTCGCGAGTCCGATCTCGAAAACGCTCGCGCATCTTTTGCATCGCTGGCGGGCGTTCATCGTTTTGTTCTTCGCGCTGGCTGGCCTAGCGATCATGGCCTACGGCGTCGGCTTTTGGATTCCGGAATTTTTGCGTCGTACCTATGCCTTGGATCCGGAGCAACTCGGCTACTGGCTGAAGTGGCGTGGCATTGTCTCGATCATCTTCGGACTGATCGGAGTGGTCGTGGGTGGCTGGTTGTGCGACATCTTCCAGAACCGTTACGAGGATGGCTACGTTCGCGTCTGTATCGTGTCGTTCGTCGTGATGGCGGTGGGTTATAGCGGCTTCGTGCTGATGCCGACGCCCGGACTCGCGATCGCATTCTTGATTCCCGCCACGCTAGGCGCTGCGGCGCCGACCGCGGCGGGCGCGGCCGCCGTCGTTTCGATCGCGCCGGCGAACATGCGCTCGCAGTGCGTCGCGATCTACTATTTCATCTTGAACGCCGTCGGCTTCTTCATCGGACCGTCGTCCGTTGCGCTACTCACCGATTACTACTTCCGCGACGAATCGCAGTTGCGATACTCCATGTTCATCGTCGCACTGTCGGTGTCGATCTACGGTTTCACTTTGCTGATTTATAACTTGCCGCATTTCCGCGCTGCGGCGCGCGAAGCGAAGGCGAATGCGGCAGCCGGTGGTTGAGCGGAAAATAACGATCCTCGAGCTCGATACATTTTTTAGAGGTAGCAGTTCATGGCCCAAGCCCCCGTCGATCCGAAATTGCCCATCCTGCAGCGCGACCATCGTAGCGTGATGGGGAAAGTGCTCTACACCAGTCGCAAGCCCGAACGTCTCGGACAGGAGCGCGGCCGCGAATATTTTCGTATCGACGTTCATGCGGACGGCACGCGCACCTGCACCGCACACTGCGAGATCGACGATCGCCCGTCGGTGATGCGTGACATCACCTATTCGCTCGACAAAGATTGGATGCCGACCGATTGTTTCGTGCGCTTATCCGTGGGCAGCAAATTCATGGGCTCGGGCTGGTTCCGTTTCCACCCGCAATACGCCGAGTGCGAAACCTGGACGTCGATGGAAGGTCGCGTGTCGCAGTCCATGGATCTCGCCACCCCGCTGCTCACTTTCCAAAACCATGCGATCGCCTGCGACGCCTGGCATCTGCGACTGATCGATCAAAATAAACCCGGCCAAGTGCAGCGCATCAATCAAATGCTGCTCTCCTCGCCGGACCACCGCGGCGCGACCGGCCCGATGCTGTTTTCCATCGGCCTCAACCTGGTGTTCGTCGGTGCGGAGAAGGTCACGGTCGGCGCCGGCACTTTCGACGCCCTGCACTACCAGTTCGTCACCAATCCCGAACTGCCGCAGGAGCACCCGCCGTACGACGTGTGGTGCACGGCGGACGGCGATTACCTCTTCTTAAAGGGCCAGGTCGCCGGCTACATGCAGACCTATTACGAGCTCGTCGAGCTGTCCCGGGGCCCGCACTGGGGTAACTGACCTTCGGCAGGGTGACCATCGACAGGGGTGTCGCAACCACCCCACTTCCCAAGCCGCAAAATGGTCGTATAATCGCCACACGCGTTGCGTCTCGACAACGATCAAGTCGTTGATTCGGGACGCGTTTCGCGTAAGTGAAGTGTTTACGCCTCACGCTCCGGACGCCGCGCAACGTCTTTTGGGGCGAGAAGCCGACACGCAGAACTTGCGGCGATCGACGCGGGCACGGAGAACGCGGCAACCTTTTTTTGGTTGCTGCGAGGGACGAGCGACACGTGATCACACGTGGGCTGCAAGTCAGCCGGGGTGCACACTCCGACGTCCCACCCGTAAAGGATTAGCGTTTTTGCCGTCGCTGAAACGACCGACCGAAGCGCGCAGCCCAAACTGCAAACCCCGCCTCGTGCGGGGTTTTTTTTGTGTAGTCTTCGCGCCGTGCACGGATTCATCAGCGGTCGTATCGAATATCACACGCGCGGCGAATGGAGCGGTCGCGAGCATTTCGAAATGTTCGCCCGCGCCGATGGTGGGCGAACCTTGCGCGCACTGTGCAAGATGCGTGATGTCGATTTGACCCGCGACGTGTCGATGAGTCTCGATGCACATTCGCGGCCACTCGATGCCTTCGTGCGTCTAGTACAACGCGGTCGTGTTCGCGGCTCGACTTTGTTCACCGTTCGTCCTCACGAACTCGTCTGCGACGGAACACTCGCCGACCACGGTCACGTGCGACAACGCCATGCACTCGATGCGCCGCTCGAATATCTCGGCCTGCATCCGCTCGTCGGCGATGCGCTAGTGACGCTCGTGCGCGGGTGTGATCGACCCGGCGAAACTCGCTTCGTCGCCGGTTATACGAATTCGAGCTCACCCGACGGTAACGAAGGTTTGCTCGCCGTGCGTTCCAACATCGCGGTGACGTTCATCGGCCATGAACGTCGACGCGTTCCCGCCGGGGAATTCGACGCTGCACACCATCTACTGCGTTGGCGACCCGAATGGCCCGAGGCGCATATTTGGACGTACGGTCCTCAGGCGATTTTTTTGGAATTGACCTGGGCGCTCAACGATTCGCGCTACGTACTCACCACCCTCGAAACCGAAGAGGCTTGAGATGATTTTCTACACCTTTCCGGGCTGTCCGTACTGCGAGCGCATCGAGATCATGATCGTCGCGAAATCGATCGTCGCCGATGTCGAGGTGGTCGAACTCGACATCTCCGCGCCGCGCCCTGCTTGGTTGTTGGAGAAAACGCGCGGCACGACGGCGCTGCCGGCGCTCGAGATCGAGAGCGGCGACACGCTCAAAGAAAGTCTCGCGATCATGCGCTATCTCGAGATGCGCTTCCCGGAGCCGATGGTTGCGCAGCATGATCCCGTCGCGCACGCGATCGAATGCATGTTCGTGGAACTCGGTGGGCCGTTCGCAACTGCGGGCTATACGATGATTCGCAATCGTGATCACGCGAAGCGTGACGAGCTCAAAAACGCCGTCGATGCGCAGTACGCGAAACTCGATAAATTCTTACGCGACTACGGTCGAGGTCGCGAATTTTTGTTCGAGCAGTTCGGCTGGGCAGAGGTTGCGCTGGCGCCGATCGCCAAGCGACTCGAATTTTTGAATTATTACGAAGGCTACGAAATTCCGTCTGCACTGACGCGCGTGCGCGCGTGGCACGCGGCCTGTCTCGCACATCCGGCTGCGCAAGACCGCAAGGTCGAGGAAATCGTGCGTCTCTACTACGACTATTCACGCGGCGCGGGCGGCGGCACGCTGCCCGCGGGGCGTAAAGTGTCGAGCATGACGCTCACGCCGCATTGGTCGCAGCGGCCTCTGCCACCGCGCGACAAGTGGCAGGCACCGGAAGCGACCGACGCGGAACTCGGGCTCGTTTGACGAGATCGCACCGTCCTTAAGGAAGATCGGTGCGGCCCATCAAAAATCGATCGCACTCGCGCGCAGCGCCACGACCCTCGTGGATCGCCCACACGACGAGACTTTGGCCACGACGGCAATCACCCGCCGCGAATACGCCCTCGACGCTGGTGGCGTACTGATCGTGCTCGGCTTTGACGTTCTTGCGCGCATCGAGCTCGACACCGAGTGAGGCCGGCAACGCGACTTCCGGACCGGTGAACCCCATGGCGAGGAGTACGAGCTGCGCCGGCTGGGTTTTTTCGGTACCGGGACGTTCGACGGGGAAGAACTGCCCTTGGCCGTTTTTCTCCCAATGCACCTCGACCGTGACGATTTCTTTGACGCGCCCCTGCTCGTCGCCCACCAATTTTTTGACCGTGGTCAGGTAGGTGCGCGGATCGCTCCCGAACTTCGCAGCGGCCTCTTCCTGGCCGTAGTCCATTTTGTAGACGCGCGGCCACTCCGGCCACGGATTGTCGTCGGCGCGCTCGGCCGGCGGCTTGGAGAGTATCTCGAATTGGGTGAGCGTGCGGCAGCCTTGGCGCATCGCCGAACCGACGCAATCGGTGCCGGTATCGCCGCCGCCGATCACGACCACGTCGAGACCCTTGGCGTGGATCTTGGCGTTCTTCGGGCCCTTACCGAGCACCGCCTGCGTGGCGTCGGTGAGGTAGTCCATCGCAAAATGCACGCCGGCGAGATTGCGGCCTTCGACCGGCAGATCGCGCGGCTGTGTCGAGCCGGTGCAAAGCACGACGGCGTCGAACTCCTGGCGCAACTTTTTGGCCGCATCGACGTCGGCGACGTTCGCGTTGCAACGAAAATGCACGCCTTCCTCTTCGAGCAGTCGGATGCGACGCATCACGACTTCTTCTTTGGCGAGCTTCATGTTCGGAATGCCGTACATCAAAAGTCCGCCCGGCCGATCGGCACGCTCCAACACCGTGACCTCGTGGCCCGCACGATTCAACTGTGCAGCAGCCGCAAGGCCCGCGGGGCCCGAGCCCACTACGGCAACCTTCTTGCCGGTGCGCTTGGCCGGCGGCTCGGCGACCACCCAGCCTTCCTCGAAGCCACGCTCGATGATGGTGTTCTCGATGTTCTTGATCGTCACCGGCGGGTTGTTGATGCCGAGCACGCACGAACCCTCGCAAGGCGCAGGACACACGCGACCGGTGAACTCCGGAAAATTATTGGTCTTGTGTAGACGGTCGAGCGCCTCGCGCCACAAGCCGCGATAGACCAGGTCGTTCCACTCGGGAATTAGGTTGTTCACCGGACAGCCGGCCGCACCGCCGTTGATCAGCTTGCCGGTGTGACAGAACGGCACGCCGCAGTCCATGCAGCGCGCAGCCTGATTGCGCAGGCTCTTCTCGTCGAGATGGTGATGGAACTCGTTCCAATCTTTGACGCGCTCTTTCGGCGAGCGATCGAGCGGCATCTCGCGCAGATATTCGATGAATCCAGTCGGCTTGCCCATGATCAGTTACCACCCACGCGCGACAGATCGCGCGAATTTTCTTCGAAGGCAGCCATGACCGCCTCGTCGCCCGACAGACCTTGGTCGTGTGCGCGCTTGAGGCAAGCGAGCACGCGTTTGTAGTCCTTCGGAATCACCCGTAGGAATTTCGGCAGCATCGTTGGCCAAGCGTCGAGGATGCGCTGGGCGTGGCTACTGCCGGTGAATTCGACGTGACGCGCGATAAGTGCATGCAACTGCTCGGCTTCGGCAGCATCTTCGACGCGACCGATCTCGACCATCTGTGCGTTGATGCGCTCCTGGGCACCACCGGCTTCGTCGAGCAAATAGGCGACACCGCCCGACATGCCCGCACCGAAGTTACGCCCCGTCGGACCGAGCACGACCACGCGGCCGCCGGTCATGTATTCGCAACCGTGATCGCCGACCGCCTCGACGACGGTGTCGACACCGCTGTTGCGCACCGCGAAACGCTCGCCAGCCATACCGCGCACGAACACCTCACCGCTGGTCGCACCATAAAGTGCGACGTTGCCGATGATGATGTTTTCTTCGGAGGCGAAGGTCGATTTCTTAGGCGGGAACACCACGATCCGGCCGCCCGAAAGCCCCTTGCCGACGTAGTCGTTGGCATCGCCTTCGAGCGTGAAACTCATGCCGCGCGGCACGAAGGCACCGAAACTTTGACCCGCCGAACCCGCGAAGTGCAGCTTCACGGTGTCGTCGGGCAAACCTTTGGCGCCCCACTTTTTGGTGATCTCGCTGCCGGTGATCGTGCCGACCACGCGATTGACGTTGCGGATCGCGACGTTCGCCTCGACCTTCGCGCCGTGCTCGATCGCCGGACGACAAATATCGAGCAACTGCGTGACATCCAGCGATTTCTCGAGCCCGTGGTCTTGCAACTGCGTCTGCACTCGACCGACTTCGGGGCCGAGATCGGGGCGATAGAGGATGTTGCTGAAGTCGAAGCCGTGCGCCTTCCAGTGATCGAGTGCGGCCTTCGCTTCGAGTCGATCGACACGACCGACCATCTCCTGCAAATTGCGGAAGCCGAGCTCGGCCATGATCTCGCGCAAATGCTGCGCAACGAAGCGCATGAAGTTCACGACGTGCTCGGGCTTACCGGCGAATTTCTCGCGCAGCCGCGGATCTTGCGTCGCCACACCGGCTGGGCAAGTGTTGAGGTGGCAGACACGCATCATGATGCAGCCGACCGACACTAACGGCGCGGTCGCGAAACCGAATTCTTCAGCGCCTAGCAACGCGGCGATCGCGACGTCGCGACCGGTTTTCAGTTGACCGTCGGTCTCGACGACCACGCGACTACGCAAATTGTTGAGTACCAGCGTTTGGTGCGTCTCGGCGAGGCCGAGTTCCCACGGCAAACCCGCGTGTGTGGTGGAGGTGAGCGGCGATGCGCCGGTGCCACCGTCGTAACCACTGATCAAGACCACGTCGGCGTGCGCTTTGGCGACGCCAGCTGCGATCGTGCCGACGCCGACCTCCGCCACAAGCTTCACGCTCACGCGCGCGTCACGGTTGGCATTCTTGAGGTCGTGGATGAGTTCCGCGAGATCTTCGATCGAGTAGATGTCGTGGTGGGGCGGCGGCGAGATCAAGCCGACGCCGGGTGTCGTGTGTCGCGCCTTCGCGATCCACGGATACACCTTGGTGCCGGGCAATTGTCCACCCTCGCCGGGCTTCGCGCCCTGCGCCATCTTGATCTGGATTTCTTTGGCGTTGACGAGATATTCGCTCGTCACGCCGAAACGCCCGGAAGCGACCTGCTTGATCGCAGAATTCTTCGAATCCCCGTTCGGCAGCGGCACGTAACGCTCCGGGTCTTCGCCGCCCTCGCCCGTGTTGCTCTTGCCGCCGATGCGGTTCATCGCGATGGCGAGCGTCTCGTGCGCCTCTTTGCTGATCGAGCCGTAACTCATCGCGCCGGTCTTGAAGCGCTTCATAATGCTCTCGACGGACTCGACCTCGTCGATGGGCACGGGCTTACCTTTGGAGAACTCGAGTAGACCGCGCAGCGTCGAGAGATTTTTGGCGCGATCGTCGATGAGTTCGGCGTAAGCCTTGTAGGTTTGATACGAACCCGTGCGCACCGCCTTCTGCAGGCGATGGATGCTCTCGGGGTTGAAGACGTGAAACTCACCGTCGGCGCGCCACTGATATTGACCGCCAGCAGGCAACACGTGATCGCTGACGAGGCGCTCCGGGAACGCCGCACGATGCCGCATCAAAACTTCTTCGGCGATGGTCTCGAGACCTATGCCGCCGATACGCGAGGCCGTGCCGGTGAAATATTCGTCGATCACGTCCTGGCGCAGGCCGATCGCCTCGAACACTTGCGCGCCGTGATAGCTCTGCACGGCGGAAATGCCCATCTTCGACATCACTTTGACGACGCCCTTGACGGCGGCCTTAGCGAAATTCGCGCAAGCGAGCTTGTGGTCGACGTTAGGCAACATCTGCTCGCGGATCATGCCGTCGAGGGTTTCGAAGGCGAGCCACGGATTGATGACGCTGACGCCGTAACCGATCAGCAACGCGAAATGATGGATTTCGCGCGCTTCGCCGGTTTCGAGCACCAACGACACACGCATGCGCAGTCCTTCTCGGATCAAATAGTGGTGCAAGCTCGACACGGCGAGTAACGAGGGGATCGCGGCATCTTCGCGCGTCACACCACGATCGCTCAAAATCAAAATATTGACTTCGTCCTGCTCGATCAGCCGACGGGCCTCCTCG
>RGUL01000049.1 GCA_010027845.1 Gammaproteobacteria bacterium | reverse complement strand
GCGCGGCCGTCATCGTAGTGCGATGCGTTCGTCGGCGCGTCGCACGGTGTTTTGACGTTGTACGCCGGGGGCGACGATATTGACTTCGACGTGCTCGACGTCCTGCAGCTTGCGGAGCAGCCAAGGTTCGACCCAGGCGAGTGCCTCAGGCTTGGCGCAGACGAACACGTGCCGCGCGCGGTAGTCGGCATGCGCGGAATTTTGTAGCGCAGGCGGGGTGTGTGCGACGTTTTGAACGCGACAGCCGGCCGCGGGCGGCAGGCCGAGCACGTCGGTGCCGCGCGTGATCCACTGCGTCGCTGCGGCGAGGCGCTCGCGCTCGGCCGCGGTGCGGGGCGCATGCTCGAAGCCGAGCACTTGATCGGCCGGTGCCGACCATTCGAGCGCGAGCGTGTCGCCCTCGAGTGCGACGTTCAACACGACGTGACCATGTTCGTGCACACCGTGCTGCTCGAATTCCTCGGCCGCCCGGGACGGCTGGCAGACGAGCAGCGCGGCAACTGCGGCGAGAGCGGCGAGGGTGGTCTTGAACGGCTTAGCCTGGCGCAGCATCGAAAGCTCCGGCGACTCGAGTTGTTACACTATATCAGCCGGGTTCGACCCCGCACCCGAGCGCATGGTTCCCGACCGCGCGACTGACGGATAATCATCGTCGATGAAACTCACGCTCGAAGCTCTCGGTAGTCATCTGCGCCAAGGCAAACCGGCGCCGGCGTACCTCGTTTCGGGTGACGAAGATTTGTTGGTTGGCGAGGCCGCCGACGCGATCCGCGCCGCCGCGCGCGCCGCCGGTTACGGCGAACGCGAAGTGCATTTTCCGGAACGCGTCGCCGACTGGGCCGACATCGCAGCGTCCGCCGGCTCGATGTCGTTGTTCGGCGATCGGCGAGTCCTCGAAATTCGTTTTTCCGGCAAAGCGGGTAAAGAAGGCGGTGCGGCACTCGCGCGTTTAATCGAAACCGCGGGCGATGACACGTTGTTGCTCGTCATCACGCCGCGTCTCGAAGCCGCGGTGCAAGCGACGGCCTGGGTGAAGGCGATCGAAGCGCGTGGTGCGTGGTTACCCGTGTGGGAAGTCGGCCGCGCAGGTCTCGAGCCGACCGCCGATGCGCTCGCACTTTTGGCGGCGCGCGTCGAAGGTAATTTGCTTGCTGCACAACAAGAGATCGAAAAACTGCGTTTGCTAGTGCCGGCCGGCCGACTCGATGCGGCGGCGGTGATGGGCGCGGTCGTGCACAGCGCTCGATACGACGTGTTCGCACTCGGCGAAGCGGTGGTGACGGGCGATGCAGTGCGTGCGGCGCGCGTGGTCGCAGGTTTGCGTGGCGAAGGTGTGGAGCCGACGCTGGTGTTGTGGTCGTTGGTGCGCGAGCTGCGCAACATGTGGTCTTTGAGGCGCGGTGACGATCCCGCGCGTCGGCCCGGTCCGCGTCTGCCACCGGCGCAACTCGCGGCGCTCGAGCGGGCACGTCCGCGGGCCGCACGGTTGCCGTTCGCGCGACTCGCCTCGCGCGCGTTGCGGGCCGATCGCATGATCAAAGGTCGGCTCGCCGGTGATCCGTGGGACGAGATGCTGTTGCTGTGCGCCGAATTTTGCGGCACGCGCTTGCGCGGCACATGAGCGGCCCGATCGGTATCTTCGGCGGCACTTTCGATCCGATCCACGTCGGTCATCTGCGCACCGGCTTCGAACTTTTGCAGGAACTCGCGCTCGGCGAAGTACGCTGGATTCCCGCCGGAAATCCCGGCCACCGCGAAGCGCCACTCGCCGATCCGGGTTTGCGGCTCGCCATGGTGCGCGCCGCAGTCGCCGATCAGCCGGGCTTCGTGGTCGACGATCGTGAAGTGCATCGCACCGGCATCACCTACACCGTCGACACGTTGCGCGAATTGCGCGCCGAGCATCCGACCCGATCGTTGTGTTTGTTGCTCGGTATGGATGCATTTTTGGGTTTACCCAAATGGCGCGAGTGGCAGCTGATTCCGCAGCTCGCGCACCTCGTCGTCGCGCATCGTCCCGGCTGGCGAGTGCCGCAGGACGGCGTGCTCGGCGAACTGCTGGCCGCGCATCGCAGCCACCATCGCGACGACCTGCATACGACCCTCGCGGGGCGTATCTACGTGCATGCGGTGACGCAGTTAGAGGTCTCCTCGACCGGTCTACGCGACATCATCGTCTCCGGGCGCGACCCGCGATTTCTCGTGCCGGATCCGGTGCGCGAGATCATTCGCGACACGGAATGCTATGCTCGTCACGGCCGTCGACGGCCATAGAAATCATCACCCATAGAAATCGACACAGGGAGTCGCCACCGCAATCGCATGACCCAGCGCAAGTCTCCGCGCGCCGCCGCGCGCCGTAACGCCGAACCACCCGCTCTGCCCATCGTCCGCGCCGCACTCGAAGAAATGAAAGCCGTCGACGTTCGCATCATCGACGTGCGCGGTCATAACGACGTCGCCGATTTCATGGTCGTTGCCAGCGGCACGTCCGATCGTCACTTGCGCGCGATCGGTGATCGCGTCGTGCGCGAATGCAAAACTGCCGGTCAGCGCCCGCTAGGCATCGAAGGCGCCGATCAAGGCGAGTGGGTTTTGGTCGATCTGCCCGACGTGATGGTGCACTTGATGCTGCCGCGGACGCGCGAGTTCTATCAACTCGAGCAACTGTGGGAGACGACGCCCGCTGCGCCGAGTCCGCCGCGACGTAAAAAATCGGCGGCCAAAAAATCTGCGGCCCGTAAACCGGCTCGCAAAACGTCGACAGCCAAGGGCGCGGCAAAAGCCAAACGCGCACCGCGTCGGGCGCCGCGCCGTAGCTGACACGCATGCGCTTGCGCATCCTCGCCGTCGGCCCTCGGCAGCCGGCGTGGGTCGATCAGGCCGTCGACGAATATCGCAAACGAATTCGCACGCCGTGGCGGCTCGAGTTGACCGTACTCGAGCCTGCAACACGTAGCGGTGGCGCGGATCTCGCGCGCGTGCTCGAGCGCGAGGGCGAGCGCGTGCTCGCCGCGCTGCGCGAGCGTGAACGTGTGGTGTTGCTCGACGAGCGTGGTAAGGCTTGCACCACGCGCGAGTTCGCGCAGCGACTCGCGCAACTGTCGCAGGAGGCACCGGACCTCGCGCTGTTGATCGGTGGCGCCGATGGGCACGCACCGGCGGTGCGGGCACGCGCTGCGGAGAGTTGGTCGCTCGGACCGCTGACTTTGCCGCACGGACTTGCGCGCGTGGTGCTCACCGAGCAACTCTACCGCGCACAAAGTTTGTTGCTCGGCCACCCGTATCACCGTGACTGATCTTTGTCTCGCTTCCGCGTCGCCGCGACGTCGCGAATTGCTGCGCCAAATCGGGGTCGCGCACCTCGTGCGCGTCGCCGATGTCGACGAGCGCGTGCACCACGGCGAATCGCCGGCCGATTACGTACGGCGACTCGCGCGTGCGAAAGCGATGGCCGTTTTCGAGTCGCAGGCCGCACCGCGCGCCGCGAACGGGTTGCGGTTGCCGGTGCTCGGCGCCGATACGACCGTGGTGATCGACCAGCGAATTCTCGGTAAGCCCGCCGATCTCGCCGACTGCCGCGCCATGCTCGGTCAGCTCGCCGGGCGCGAGCACGAGGTGTTGTCGGCCGTCGCGCTGGTGCACGAGGGTGGCAGCGACCTGCGGCTATCGCGCTCGCGGGTGCGCTTTCGACCGATCGAGGCGGCCGAGATCGATCGGTATTGGGAAAGCGGCGAACCCTGCGACAAAGCCGGCGCGTACGCGATCCAGGGCTTGGGCGCAGTGTTCGTCGAGGCGCTCGCGGGCAGCTATTCGGGCGTCATGGGCTTGCCGCTGTTCGAGACGGCGACGCTGCTGGTCGCCGCCGGCGTGCCGGTATGGCAGGCTGGGGCGTGAACGCCGAAATCCTCATCAACGTCGCCCCGCGCGAAGTGCGCGCCGCGCTGCTCGAAGGCGGCGTGCTGCAGGAACTTTTCATCGAGCGCGCGAGCCGGCGCGGTTTCGTCGGCAACGTGTACAAAGGTCGAGTGCAGCGCGTGTTGCCGGGCATGCAGGCGGCGTTCGTCGACATTGGACTCGCACGCACGGCGTTCTTGCACGTCGACGACATCATCGCGCCGGACGTCAGTTTCGATGCGCAAAGCGTTGCCGCCTCGGGTGCGTCGGGTGGCCCGTCCGGCCCGCCGCCGACCGAGCGTAACGAAGACATCCGTCGATTGGTGAGCGGTGGCGACGACATCGTCGTGCAAGTTGTCAAAGATCCGCTCGGCGGCAAAGGTGCGCGTCTCACCACCTTCATTTCTTTGCCTTCACGATATTTGGTCTTCATGCCGCGCAGCGCCGGCATCGGCATCTCGGCGCGCATCGAAGACGAAACCGAACGCACGCGGCTACGGGAAATCGTGCAGCAGATGGTGCATGAAGGTCATCCCGGCGGCTATATCGTTCGTACCGCTGCCGAAGGTGTCGATGCCGAGCGCTTGCGGGCCGATCTTGAATACCTCGAACGGCTTTGGCAGCACGTGCGTGAGCGTTCGTTACGCGCCGCGGCAGGCGAGATCGTGCACGAAGATTTACCGCTCGGATTGCGCATGCTGCGCGACGAACTCGGTCGCAGCGTCGAGCGCGTGTTGGTGGACGATGCGGCCGAACTCGAGCACCTACGACGCTTCGCGCGCGATTTCATTCCGAGCGGCGCGCCGCGCATCGAATTGCACGCGGCCTCGCGACCAATCTTCGATCTGCACGGTGTCGAGGAGGAGATCAATCGCGCACTCGAACGCAAAGTGCCTTTGAAGTCGGGCGGGCATCTCGTCATCGACCAAACCGAGTCGATGACCACCATCGACGTGAACACTGGTGGTTTCGTCGGCCACAGAAACCTCGAAGATACGATTTTTCGCACCAATCTCGAGGCGGCAGTGGCCATCGCGCGGCAACTGCGGCTGCGCAATCTCGGTGGCATCATCATCATCGATTTCATCGACATGACCGACGAGTCGCACCGCGTACAAGTGCTGGCGGCACTCGAGCAAGCGCTCGCCGCCGATCACGCGCAAACGCAGGTCGCGCCGCTGTCGACGCTCGGCCTGGTCGAGATGACGCGCAAGCGCACACGCGAAAGCCTCGAGCATTTGTTGTGCGAGATTTGTCCCACGTGCGACGGGCACGGGTCGGTACGTTCGGTCGAAACCGTCTGCCAAGACATTTTCCGCGAATTGCTTCGTCAGGCGCGGCAGTTCACGAGTCGCGAATTATTGGTGCTCGCGCATCAAGATGTCGTCGAGCGTTTGCTCGGTGAAGAGTCGACGGTGCTCGCCGAGCTCGAATCGCAAGTGGGACGACCGATCCGTCTGCAAGCCGAAACGCTCTACGCAGTCGATCGTTACGACGTGGTGCCGGCATGACCGTGGCTGCCTTGCAAATGACCTCTAGCGACGACGTCGCCGCGAATCTCGCGACGGCGTCGCGTTTGTTGCACGAGGCGGCAGCGGTCGGCGCGCGCGTCGCCGTGTTACCGGAAAATTTCGCCTTCATGGGTTTGCGCGATCGCGACAAGCTCACGGTCGCCGAACGCGAAGGCGACGGTCCGATTCAACAGACGATCGCGACCCTCGCGCGCCAGCTCGATCTTTGGGTGGTCGCGGGTACGATGCCGATCGCGACCGCGGACGGCGCGCGTGTCGCCGCCGCCTGTCTGGTGTTCGACGCCGCCGGACGTGCGGTCGCGCGTTACGACAAAATTCACCTCTTCGACGTCGATCTGCCAGGCGAGACCGAGAGTCATCGCGAATCGCGGTACATCGCGCCGGGCTCGGCGGTGCGGGTGGTCGACACGCCGGTCGGTCGACTCGGCCTCGCGGTCTGTTACGACATCCGTTTTCCCGAACTCTTTCGGCGCATGAGCGACTCGGGCGCGACGTGGTTCACGCTGCCGTCCGCCTTCACCGTGCCGACCGGGCGTGCCCACTGGGAAACGCTGTTGCGCGCGCGGGCGATCGAAAACCTCGCGTGCATCGTGGCGCCCGGGCAATGGGGTCGCCACAGCAACGGCCGCGACACCTACGGCGACAGCCTCCTGGTCGACCATTGGGGTCGCGTGCTGGCCCGTTTGCCGTCGGGCGAGGGCGTAGTGCACGCGCGATTCGACCACGACGCGCAAGCCGAGGCTCGGCGCAGCTTCCCGGCGCTCGCGCACCGCCGGCTTTGAGCCGGTTTTGCGATAATGCAGCCATGAACACCGCCGCCGATCCGTTCGCACTCGCGCGCGAGCACATCCTCCGTCCCGCCGGACTCGACGAAGGGCACATCGAGCGTGCCCTCGGCAGCGTGCTGCAGGCGCGCGTCGACGCGGCCGACATCTACTTCCAACTCGCGCGCGACGAATCCTGGTCGCTCGAAGACGGCATCGTCAAAGAAGGCAGCGCGAACATCGAACAAGGCGTCGGTGTGCGCGCGCTCGCGGGTGAGAAAACCGGCTTCGCGTATTCCGACGAAATTCAACTCGGTGCGCTCGAGGAAGCGGCGCTCGCGGCGCGCGCGATCGCAGCCTCCGGTGGTGAGGGGTGCGTATCGGCGTTGACGCGTGCCGCCGGCCATCGCCTCTATCTACCGCAAGATCCGGTCGGTTCGCTCTCCGATGACGACAAAGTGCGTTGGCTGGAACGCATCGATCGCGAAACGCGCGCGGTCGATCCGCGCATCGTGCAGGTGATGGCCTCGGTCTCGGCGTCGTACAACATCATTTTGCTCGCTGCCAGCGACGGCACGTATGCGGCCGACGTGCGTCCGCTCGTGCGCATGAACGTGTCCGTGATCGCCGAAAAAGACGGTCGACGCGAAACGGGATTCTCCGGCATGGGTGGTCGCTATTCGCTCGCCGAATTGGTGACCGGCGATCGTCCGCTCGCGCTTGGTCGCGAAGCGGCACGCCAGGCTTTGGTGAATCTCGAAGCGGTGCCGGCGCCCGCCGGTGCCATGACCGTGGTGCTCGGCTCGGGCTGGCCCGGTGTGTTGTTGCACGAAGCGATCGGTCACGGTCTCGAAGGCGACTTCAATCGCAAGGGCACTTCGGCGTTCAGCAATCGCATCGGTGAGCGCGTGGCCTCGGAACATTGCACGGTGGTCGATGACGGCACGCTGTCTTCGCGCCGCGGATCTTTGAACGTCGACGACGAAGGCACGCCGACCGCATGCACGACGCTGATCGAAAACGGCGTCCTCAAAGGTTATCTGCAGGACAAGTTGAATGCGCGGTTGATGGGCACGCGCTCGACCGGTAACGGTCGTCGCGAGTCGTTCGCACACATGACGCTGCCGCGGATGACGAACACCTACATGCGTCCCGGTCCGCACGACCCCAAAGAAATCATCGCCTCGGTCGAAAAGGGTATTTATGCGGTGAACTTCGGTGGCGGTCAGGTCGACATCACCTCGGGCAAATTCGTGTTCTCGGCTGCCGAGGCCTATCTCATCGAAAACGGTCGGGTCGGTGCGCCGATCAAAGGCGCGACGCTGATCGGCAACGGTCCGGACGTGCTGACGCGGGTGTCGATGGTCGGCAACGATCTGAAACTCGACGACGGTATCGGCACCTGCGGCAAAGAAGGCCAGAGCGTACCGGTCGGCGTGGGTCAGCCCACGCTGCGCATCGACAATCTCACGGTCGGCGGCACGGGTTAAAGCGCGCGCAGCGCCACAGGATCGATCGCGCGCAATAACTTTCGCGCCGCCGCATCGCGCCGCTGCGCGGAATCGGCGAGCACGGTCACGTGCCCGACTTTGCGCCCCGGTCGTTCTTCTTTGCCGTAGTCGTGCCAGTGCGCTTCGGGTGTCGCGAGCACGAGCGGGCGGGCCGGCAGCGTGCCGATCAAATTGATCATCGCTGCGTGCCCGCGCGCGGTGGTTGCGCCCAATGGCAGCCCCAAAATCGCGCGCAGATGATTTTCGAATTGGCTAGTCGCCGCGCCTTCGATGGTCCAATGCCCGGAGTTATGCACGCGTGGTGCCGTTTCGTTGGCGATCAATTTGCCACGCCGCACGAAAAATTCGACGTTGAGCACGCCCTCATAGCGGAAATGCTCGAGCACGCGGCGCAGATGGTGCGCGGCGCGGCGTTGCAGGGCGGCTGGGCCGAACGGTGCACGCGTCAGTCGCAGGATGCCGTCGCGATGGAGATTGCGATTGAGTGGATAGATGGCGATCTCGCCGCTGCGACTACGCGCGCCGATGATCGACACCTCGAAATCGAACGGCACGAACTCTTCGTAGATCAACGGCACGCCGCGTAATTTCTCGAAGCCGTGCCACGCCTCTTCGATCGTGCGCACCACGGCTTGGCCTTTGCCGTCGTAGCCCAAGCGCCGTGTTTTGAGCACGCCGGGTAAGCCGACCGTACGTAGCGCGCGCACAAGCGACGGCACCGAATCGACCGCCAAATGGCGCGTGGTCGGAATGGCGAGTTTGGTGAACAAGCGCTTCTCGGCGATCCGATCTTGAGACATCGCGAGCGCGGCGAGCGGCGGAGCGATGCGAGTCGCCCGCCCGAGCGCGCGCAAGCCTGCGAGCGAAACGTTTTCCCAATCGAAGGTGAGCACTTCGCTGCGCGCCGCGAGTGCGCGCAAAAGTTTTTGATCGGTGAACTCGCCGACCAGTGACGGTGCGATTTGACCGGCGGGCGTGTCGGTCGAGCGATCAAGGAACAAAAATTTTTGACCGAGCGGAATACCGGCGAGCGCAAGCATGCGCCCGAGTTGTCCGCCGCCGACGACGCCGATGGTCATGGGTGGACGGACTCGGGAGGTGCGCTCAAGGCAGGCGCGGATCGGCGTGTTCGAGCACGGCGGCGGTCTGCGCCGCACGTTGCGCCTTCAGCGACGCATCGATCGCCGGATGTTGCGGTGCGAGGATCGCCGCCGCAGTGAGCGCGGCGTTGGTGGCGCCCGCCTCGCCGATGGCGAACGTCGCCACCGGCACGCCGGCGGGCATCTGCACGATCGACAACAAAGAATCGAGACCGTTGAGCGCTTTCGATTGCACCGGCACGCCGAGCACTGGCACGGTGGTTTTCGAGGCGACCATGCCGGGTAGATGGGCGGCGCCGCCGGCGCCGGCGATGATGACGCGCAGGCCGCGCGCTTCGGCGGAACTCGCGTATTCGAACAACAGATCGGGCGTACGGTGTGCCGACACCACGCGCACTTCGTGCGGCACGCCGAGTTTCTCTAGGCAAGTCGCCGCCGGGCGCATCGTGTCCCAGTCCGAGCGCGAACCCATGATGATGCCGACCAGCGGTTTCATCGGTGGATTCTAGCGCAATTTACCGCGACCCAAAAATGCTGCGCCGTCACGTGTCGCGAGCGCGGCCTCGATCGGTTCGAGATCGATGTCGCGCATCAATTTACCGATGTATTGTCGTTGTCGTGCGAGCCCGCCGCGCGCCTTGATGCGCTTCGCTTCGCGGATCGCATCGGCGAGCACGTCGGGCAAGGGCAATTTCGCAAGATCGGACTCTTTGAGCGCGATCAGTTGCTCGCCGAGCGCTTGGGCGGCGTGTGCGGCACGCTTGCGCGCGCTCTTACTGGGCCGTTCGTCCGGCGCAGTGTCGGTTGCTTCGAATTCTTCGTGCCGGCGTGCCATGCGTGTCGCTTCGATCCGCCGGCGGGTCCGGCACTGCTACAATTCTGCCATGTCGCAGCAAGTCGATGCCTCGCGCATTCCCGAACTCGAATCCGTCGTCGGCCTCGCGCTCGAGGCCGCCGCCGCCGCCGGCGCCACGCAGGCCGAGGCCGATGCTAGCCTGCAGAAAGGGCTCAACGTCACCGTGCGTCTTGGTGAGGTCGAAACGGTCGAATATCAGCGCGATCGTGGGCTCGGCATCACCGTCTATTTCGGCCGACGCAAAGGGTCGGCGAGCACCGGCGATCTCGCGCCGGAGTCGGTGCGCGACATGGTCGCCAAAGCCTGTGCGATCGCGCGCCACACGGCACCCGACGATTGCGCCGGGCTCGCCGATCGCGAGCATCTCGCCAGCGAATTCCCGGACCTGCAGCTCGATTTCGATTGGAGCATCACGCCCGATGCGGCGGTCGAGTTGGCGCGCGATTGCGAAGCGGCGGGACGTGCGGTCGATGCACGGCTCACCAATTCCGAAGGCGCGAGCGTCAGCACGCACCGCGGGGTGCGCGTCTACGGTAACAGTCACGGTTTTTTGCGCGGCGAATCGAGTTCGAGTCATTCGGTCAGTTGCGTGCTGCTCGCGCAGGCGGGCGACGACATGCAGCGCGACTATTGGTACACCAGCGCGCGCGACCCACGCGATCTGCAAGATCATCGCGCGGTCGGTCGTATCGCCGGCGAGCGCGCCGTCGCCCGGCTCGGGGCGCGTCGTTTGCCGACCGGCAAAGCGCCGGTGCTGTTCGCGCCGGAAGTGGCGCGCGGGGTGATCGGTCACTTCGTCGCCGCGATACGCGGCGGCGCACAATATCGCAAAGCGAGTTTTTTGCTCGACGCAGCCGGTACGCAAATATTTCCGTCGTGGGTGCAGATGCACGAGCGCCCACATTTGCCCAAAGCACCGGCCAGCAGCAATTTCGACGGCGAGGGCGTGCGCACCCGTGATCGCGAACTCGTGCACGACGGCGTGCTCGACGGCTATCTGCTCGGCAGCTATTCGGCGCGCAAGCTCGGGCTCGTGACCACCGGTAATGCGGGTGGCGTGCACAACCTGATCGTCGATCCGAGCGCCGACGCGCCCGATCTGCTCGCCTTGCTCGCGCGCATGCAGCGCGGCTTGCTGGTCACCGAGCTGATGGGGCAGGGCGTCAACGGCGTGACCGGCGATTATTCGCGCGGCGCGACGGGGTTTTGGGTCGAGGACGGTGCGATCGTGCATCCGGTCCACGAAATCACCATCGCCGGCAACCTCAAAAAAATGTACCGCGATATCGTCGCGATCGGCTCGGACGTCGATCTGCGCGGTGGCATCCGCATGGGTTCACTTTTGATCGACGATATGACCATAGCCGGCGAGTGAGCGTGGCACGCTAGCCTCGACCCAATCACGTAATTTCGTTTCGTCGCACACGGTGTCGCTCGCGCGTTGCAATTCTTCGCGCAGCAGATCGACCGCCGGAATGCGCAGCGCACCGTGGGCATCGCCGACGTTGCGTCGCGGATCCCGCGCGGCATGCAAAATTTCTCGCAAGCTGACGTGTCCCGGGTCCCGTCCCGGTAGCCAGCGTTCCGCCTCGTCCGTGGTGAGCAGGCCTGCCGCCTCGAGCAGTGCTGCCGTGCGCGAAACGGCGATGCCCGGCACGCGTAATTCCGCCGCGAGCGCGTCGGTGCGCCAGCGCGAGCCGCTCTGCGTATAGGCGAGCGTGACGAGATACATGATGCGCAGTGCGAGATCTTCAGTTTCGGCTGCCGAGAGATGCAATTCGACGAGTCCGAGTCGCAGGTACGACGGGTTTTGCACGTAAAAACTCAGACGCGCACCGAGCAGCAACACCAGCCAGCCGACGTAGACCCACAATAATCCGGCGACGAAGAACGCGAAGCCCGCGTACACGATCGTGAGTCCGGCGGAGTAGACGAACCAATCGGCGAACCAAGTGCCGGTCCAGGTCCACAACGCGCCGGCGAACACGCCGCCGCTGACCGCCGGCAACCAGTGCACCGCGGTGTTCGGCACCAACTTATAGAGCACGGTGAAGACCGCGGCGACGATCGCGTAGGGCGCGAGACTCAAGCCGAAACTATGGGCTAGCGCGATGCCGAGCACCAACAGCATCGGGGCGAGTACGGTGACGGCGAGATATTCGCTGATGCGTCGCGCGAGGCTACGTGATTCTTCGACGTGCCAAAGATAGTTGAAGCTCGATTCGATTTTTTCGAGCGTGCCGAGCAGCGTCCACAACAGCAGCACGAGACCAAGCGAGCCGACGATACCGCCGGATACTTTGCGGGTGAATTCCATCACTGTGTGCGTGAGCTCGCGAGCGGCGGTACCGACCGGGCGAAAGAATTCGAACACCACGGGCTCGAGATCGCGATGTGCACCGAACAATTTCAAGATCGCAAAACTGAAGGCGAGCAAGGGGATGAGCGCGAGCAGCGTGTTGAACACCAAGCCCATCGCATGCAGATTGATGTTGCCGCGTGCGAGATCGCGCAGCATGGCGTAGGGGTAACGCGCCGCGCGTAGTGCGTTACCGAACGCACCGTGGCTCTGCGCACGACGACTCCATAAACGGTCGTCGAGCCATTGCCACGGCGATGCGATCATGCGGGCGTCGCTGGTCCGGTCAGGCGCGCGAGCGCCTCGAGATATTTTTCGCTGGTGCGCACGACGATCTCGCGCGGCAATTTCGGTCCCGGCGCTTTTTTGTTCCAGTCCAGCGTTTCCAGATAGTCGCGCACGAATTGTTTGTCGAAGGACGGCGGGCTGCTGCCGACACGATAGGTGTCGACCGGCCAAAAGCGCGACGAATCCGGCGTCAAAACTTCGTCGATGAGCGTGAGCGTACCGGCTGCATCGATCCCGAATTCGAATTTGGTGTCGGCGATGATGATGCCGCGCGCGAGTGCGTGTGCAGCGGCGTAGCGATAGAGTGCGAGCGCGGTGTCGCGCACCTTTGCCGCGAGTTCGACGCCGACTGTCCGTTCGGCGACCGCGTAGCTGATGTTCTCGTCGTGCTCGCCGACCGGCGCTTTCGAGGCCGGTGTGAACAACGGCTCGGGCAGTCGTTCGGCTTGCCGCAAACCTTGCGGCAAGCGAATGCCGCACACCTCACCGCTCGCTTGATAGTCCTTCCAGCCCGAGCCGATGAGATAGCCGCGCACCACCGCTTCGAGCGGCAGCGCTTGCAATCGCTTCACCACCATCGCACGACCGACGAGTAACGCGCGCTCGTCCGCATCGAGCGGCAGCGCATCGAGTCCCAGCGTCGAACTTTGATTCGGCACGATGTGGGTGGTGCGCGCGAACCAAAAATTCGAGATCTCGGTGAGCACCCGGCCCTTGTGCGGAATCGGATCGGGTAGCACGACGTCGAAGGCGGACAAGCGGTCGGTCGTGACGATCAACATGTGCGTCGCGTCGATCTCGTAGATGTCGCGCACCTTGCCGGTGTGCAGGCGACGCAGATGGCGCAAGGCAGTGGTGTGTACGGTCGGCACGTCGGTCACGGTCGTCCGGGCTCCGGAGGTATCCGGTCGGACGACCGGGGTTGGTAGTATTGCAGCATGAAATGGAGCGGAAAACTCACCGGTGGCGCACTCGGGATGCTGGTCGGCGGTCCCGCCGGCGCGGTGCTCGGTTTCGTCGGCGGTCATCTGCTCGACGAAAAGATCGAAGAGGGTGCGGCAGCACGCCTGGCGCGGCGTCGTCGGCTGCGTGCGGTCGAAGACACCGAGACGGACGATGACGCGGCCGACGAGGCACGCGTCGCCGATCCCGATGCAGTCGCAGCAGAATTTTTTCGCACGACCTTCGAAGTGATGGGTCACGTCGCCAAGGCCGATGGCCGCGTTTCCGAGGCGGAGATTCAGGCCGCGCGTCGCGTGATGAGCGACTTCAGGTTGTCGCCGGCGCAAATCCAAGCCGCGATCGACTTCTTCAGCGATGGCAAGGACCCACGCTACGACTGGTCGCGTGCCGTGATGGGTTTGCGACGCGCCTGCGCGGGGCGTCCGGATTTACTACGCGTGTTTCTCGAAATTCAAATGCGCACTGCGATCGACGGTTGTGATCTGCGGGGCGAACCGCGCGCCTTGCTCGGGCGCATCGCAGCGGTGCTCGGTGTCGGCGGCATCGAGTTCGCGCGACTCGAAGCGGTGCTGCGTCAACGACGCGCGGAGTCCGCTGCCGGCGCGCGTGTGGCGACGCCCGGGCGGATGACGCTCGCGATGGCCTATCAAGTGCTCGGCGTGACCGCCACCGCGGGTGACGACGAGGTCGTACGCGCCTATCGTCGTCAGTTGTCGCGACATCATCCCGATAAACTGAAATCCAACGGCTTACCCGAATCGATGCTCGAGCACGCCAAATCGCGCACTCAGCAGATCATCGAAGCCTGGGATATCATCCGCGCGGCACGAGGGATCAAGTCTTGAACCACGTCAAAAGAGCGCCCTGGATCGCACCGTCGATTTTGTCCGCCGATTTCGCGCGGCTCGGTGCCGAAGTCGATGCCGTGCTCGCCGCGGGTGCCGACCTCGTCCACTTCGACGTGATGGATAACCACTACGTTCCCAATCTCACCATCGGACCTTTGGTGTGCGAAGCATTGCGCAAGCACGGCGTCACCGCACCCATCGACGTGCATTTGATGGTGACGCCGGTCGATCGATTGGTGGCCGATTTCGCTAAAGCGGGCGCGAGTTGGATCAGCTTTCATCCGGAGGCCACCGAGCACGTCGATCGCACCATCGCGTTGATCCACGAGCACGGCTGCAAAGCGGGGCTCGTGTTCAATCCGGCGACCCCGCTCAATTGGCTCGATCACACCTTGGGCCAGCTCGATTTCGTGTTATTGATGTCGGTGAATCCTGGCTTCGGCGGCCAACAATTCATTCCTGCAACGCTCGCTAAATTGCGCGCGGTGCGGCAGCGCATCACAGCCAGCGGTCGGGACGTACGACTCGAGATCGACGGTGGTGTCAAAGTCGCCAACATCGGTGAAATCGCTGCGGCGGGCGCCGATACCTTCGTCGCCGGGAGTGCGATTTTCGGCGCGAGCGACTATCGCGCCACGATCGAGGCGATGCGCGCGGCGATCGCCGCCGCGGCCGACTAGCCGAGTCGCGCCGGGTCGTAGACGATCAACGTCATGCCGTGGGCGCGTATCAAGCCCGCCGCCTCCAAATCTTTGACGGCCCGTCCCGCCATCTCGCGCGAGCAGCCTGCCATCCGCCCCAGATCGTTGCGCGACACGCGCAATTGCACGCCTTGCGGGTGCCGCATCGCTTCGTTGCGTAGGCAAAGTCCCTGCAGCGCTTGCGCGATTCGTCCCGCGACGTTCATGAACGCCAGCGAGCGCATTTTTTGATTCGCGACCGAGAGGCGCTTGGCGAGTTGTGTGGCGAGCGTGAGGTTGAGCGTCGGATCGTGCGCAGCGAGGTTCGCGTAGCGTTCGTAACTCATTTCCGCGACTTCCGCGCGACCCCGCGCGCGCACCGATGCCGCACGCGGTGCATCGGGGTCGAACAGTGCGAGTTCACCAAAGAATTCACCGCGGCCGAGCAGCGCGAGCACTAGTTCGCGACCGTCAGGGGACTGCAACATCACCTCTAGCGAGCCGTCGACCACGTAGCCGACGCGCGGTGGCGTCGAACGCGCGACTAACACGGTGCGTGGTGCGACGCTGCGGCGTTGCGCTGCGGCGAGAAATTTTGCGACGGCGGGGCAGGTAGCCGCAGCCGTGCCGCGTGCGCCGCGTGGCGCCTCGGGTGGCACCGCGCGCATGCTCGTCAGAGCCAGTAACTGGTGCGCGTCATCACGCGACCGGTCATTTGCATTGCGACTTTGACCGGCTCCGGCAGTTCGACACCGCCGGCAGCGCGCGCCGTGGCACCGTGCGCGATCTCGTCGGCACGCATCTGTTCGAGCACGGCACGGCTGCGTAGGTCCTCGGGCGGCAAACGCTGCAGGTGCGAGTCGATGTGACCTTCCACTTGCCGCTCGGTCTCGGTGACGAAACCGAGACTCACCCGATCGCCGGCGAGCGCTGCGGCGGCGCCGATCGCGAACGAGCCGGCGTACCAAAAGGGCGCGAGCAGACTGGGGCGCGAATCGAGCGCGACCAGGCGATGCTCGCACCACGCGAGATGGTCAGCCTCCTCGCGCGCCGCATCGAGCAGCAACTCGCGCGTCGCCGGGTCGCGGGCGAAGGTCGCTTGGCCGTGATAGAGCGCTTGCGCGGCGATCTCGCCGCTGTGATTGACGCGCATCAAGGCCGCCGACTCGCGCCGCTGTGCGGCGTCAAGCGGCGCCTCGGGCAGCGCCGCGCCCGGGTCCGGGCGCGCGGCGGTGGCCGGAGCGAACACGGCTTTCAAGGCCCGATCGAGGGCGATCAAGGCGGAATCGAGCGGATCGCGATTGGGCTGAGCGCTACGCATGGCACATTATATGACGGCGTTTTCGGCTCGAACTTGAGCCTTCCGTCGGTGACTTTCGGCACCCCCGAGCAGCCGCTACCGGGCTGTCCGCACGGTGGCCGAGCGGGTTCTGCCGGTGTTCGGCGAGGGGGTTTTGCAAAGGGCGGGCGGCTTGAGTAAACTCTCGCGCCCTTTTGGGGACTCGCGCCGGACCCGTACGTTTCCCGGCGCGCGTGGAGAATCCAGCATGAGCACCGTTTTCGCAAAGCCCGCGACCGCTCGCGGGGATTGGTTCGTCGTCGACGCCGCCGGCAAGACGCTCGGCCGTCTCGCCTCGCAGATCGCGCTGCGCCTCAAAGGCAAGCACAAGGCCGACTACAGTCCGCACGTCGACATGGGCGACCACATCGTCGTGGTGAACGCCGAGCAAATTCGCGTCACCGGCGCGAAGCTCACCGACAAGATCTACTACCACCACACCGGTGCGATCGGCGGCATCAAGTCGATCGCCCTCGAAAAACTTTTGAAAGAGCATCCGGAGCGCGTGATTCAGTTCGCGGTGAAGGGCATGCTGCCGAAGACCACGCTCGGCCGAAAGATGTATCGCAAGCTGCACGTGTTCGCGGGCGCCAAGCATCCGCACACCGCCCAGCAGCCTAAACCCCTCAACGTCTGACCCAGCGGAACTCAACCATGCCCGCCACCCAATACGGCACCGGCCGTCGCAAGACCTCCACCGCGCGCGTATTCCTCAAGCCCGGTTCTGGCCGCATCACCATCAACGAGCGTCCGCTCGACGAATTCTTTGGTCGTGAGACCGGTCGCATGATCGTGCGTCAGCCGCTCGAACTGACCGGCATGCTCGGTCGTTTCGACGTGACCGCGACGGTGTCGGGCGGTGGCATCACCGGTCAAGCCGGTGCGATCCGCCACGGCATCACCCGTGCGTTGATGGAATACGACGACACGCTGCGTAGCCAACTGCGTACGGCGGGTTTCGTGACCCGTGACGCTCGCGAAGTCGAGCGTAAGAAAGTCGGTCGTCGCAAGGCTCGTCGCGGTCCGCAGTACTCCAAGCGCTGATCGGTTACGATCTGCCGCTT
>RGUL01000048.1 GCA_010027845.1 Gammaproteobacteria bacterium | reverse complement strand
TCAGCATGCGATCGACATTGCCCCAGGCGGGGACGGTGTAGTCGAGACCGAAGCGCGGCGTGGTCTGCGAGTACGTGTCTTTGAGGTTCACGAGACCCGTCGCAGGCGTGATCGGCGGCAGCTTACCGATGAAGCTGAAGTCGAACTTCTTGCGATCTTCGGTGTAGCGGACGCCGACCGTGGCCTTGAGGGCGTCGGTGAACCGATAGTCGAACTGCGCAAACACCGACGTGGAGTCGGTCTTGGCCTTGATCGAACTCGTCGAGATCGGCACCGCGACCGGCAACAACGGCGGGAAGAACGTCGCCCATGCGAAGTCTTGCGTGCCCTTTTCGTTGAAGAGATACACGCCGGCGAGGTAACTCAAGCGACCATCGGCGGCCGTACCCGACACTTGCAGCTCTTCGCTGATTTGGTCGGCATCGGCGGCGTTGACGGCGACCACGTTACCGTTGCCGCTGAAGTCGTTGTTGAAGAAATCTTTAGTCTTCACGTAGCCCGTGATCGACTTCACCGTCGCATCGCCGATTTTGTAGGCGGCGTTGATGGAGGCGATCGTCTGCTGGGTCGTGCCGAGCGTGCGATCACGGAACGGCGCACCGAGTCGACCGAGCAGCGGGGTATTGAGGATGTACGTGCCGAACTGCGGCACGAGATCGCTCGAGGTGTATTGCTTGGTCGACGGCACGGACGGCGTGGTCGCCGGAATCAGCTGACCACCGTCGTTCTTCGCATCCGAGTACGACAACGACGCAGTGACGTCGAGATTATCGATGCCCGTGAAACGCAACTTACCGCGCGCGGCCATGTTGCGCTCGAGACCGGTCTTTTGCGCGACTGCCGGGTTGCGGTCGTAGAACTGCCCGTCTTTGTTGTTGTACAACGCCGAGAACGAACCTGCGAGGCCGTCACCGAGCGAGCTGCCGACGCTGACGCTGAGTTTCTTCTGATCGAAGTTGCCCATGCCGATGCTGGCGTCGAACCATTCTTTGTCGCCAGGGCTGCGCGAAATGAACTTGATCGCACCCGACAAAGAATTACGACCGTATAGCGTGCCTTGCGGGCCGCGCAACACTTCGACGCGCTCGATATCGGCGAGGGCGACGTTGTTACCGTTGAGACGGGCGAGATACACGTCGTCGACGTACAAACCGAAAGGCGACTCGGCGACGATCAACGAGGCGTCTTGCTGCAGCGAACCGCGCAGCGACGGCGACAGGTTGGTCGGTGTCGTGATGTTGTTGAGCATCTTGAGGCTGGGCGTGTAGCGGGCGAGATCGCGCGCTTCGGTGACCTGCTTCTTCTCGAGCGCTTCGGCGGTGATCGCCGTTACGGGCACCGGCACCGTCTGCAGCGACGCTGCGCGGCGCTCGGCCGTGACCACGACTTCCTCGAGTCCGCCGCTACCCTGCTCGGTGGCCTGCTGGGCGTGAACTGCCGTCGGCAGCGCCACGAGCCCGATGGCCAAATGCAACAAACGTTGTTTGAACATGTTGGATCCCTATTGATGGATGGGTCGGTCGGGCCGGCGAGGCGCGACCGGGGACCGAATATACCCGCTTCGGCCGCGGGATTCGTCAGCTGTTGCGAGATCGCTACAACCGAACCACGACCTTGCCGAGGTTACGCCCGCTCAGTAGATGCTCCTCGGCGTCGGCCGCCTGCTCGAGGCCTTGAAACGGGGTGGGGTCCACCAGGGGCCGCAGGCGACCGGCGTAGTACAAGGCGAGGATGCGGGCGGCCGCTTCGTCGAAAAACTCCGGAAACGCCTGATTTTGAAAACCACGGACCGAGGCGGACTTCCAATAGAGTTTTCGATAGATGCGTGGTTGAGCGACGTTTTCGATCGTCTTGTCGAAATCGGACGTGTGGCCGCTGATGACGAGGCGACCGCGCATCGCGAGGTGATCGAGGAAGGTGTCGAACACCTCACCACCCACCGAATCGTAGGCGACGTCGAGACCGCGCGGATATTCGCGCTCGATCACCTCGCGCAAAGATTCGTTGCGCAGATCGACGGGTCGATCGATACCGAGCTCGCGCAGCAGCGGAATCTTGCGGGCGTCGCTCGTGAGTCCGATGACGTGGCAACCGGCGAGCTTGGCGATCTGCGCCACGATATGCCCGAGACCTCCGGCGGCGGCCGACACCGCGACCGTATCGCCGCTGCGCACTTCGCCGACGCGCTCGAGCCCGACCATCGCCGAGATGCCGGTCGGAATCAGCGTCAAAATTTCCGCGGACGCCTCACGAATACGAATCACGCGTGTCGCCGAGGCGACTTGGTATTCGCGGAAACCCGAGCCGAGCTTGCTGTGCGCGACGGCATCACCGACTCGTAGCGTCGTCACGCCGGCGCCGCAAGCGACGATTTCGCCGACCGCTTCGATACCCATGTCGAACGGCGGCACGACGTTCACGTAGCGTATGGCGTTACGACAAAGATTTTTGTCGAACACCGCGTTGCAGCCCGCAAACTTATTGCGGATCACGACTTCGCCCGGGCCCGGATCGACCCAGTCTTGCCAAACGACCCGCGTCGAACTGCGGAAGTCGCCGGTCGATTCGTGGATCACGAGTTTGCGGTAGCGCGAGGGCAGCGTCATGATGCACGCATCTTAATTCACGGAGCAGCAGCAATGCCGACGGTACTCGTCACCGGTGCATCCCGCGGTCTCGGACTCGAACTCGTGCGTCAATATGCCGAGGCCGGCTGGAACGTCGTCGCCGCAGCGCGTGACCCTGATACGGCGGGTGCATTACACGACATCGCGGCAGGGCCACGTGCCACCGTTGCGATTCATCGCCTCGATCTGTTCGACCACGCTTCGATTGATCGCCTGGCGCGCGAGTTGCGCGGTTGTGCGATCGACGTGCTGATCAACTCCGCCGGCACGATGGGAAAAGGAAAATTCGCCGAACTCGGACTCGATTTCGGCAAATTCGGCAGTTCCGATTTCGAGGATTGGCAAGCCGTCTATCGCTTGAACGTCATCGGCCCGATGAAGATGGCCGAGGCCTTCGTCGAACACGTCGCGCAATCGCAGCAAAAGAAACTGGTCACGCTGACGAGCATCCTCGGCTCGATCGAACTCAATAAAATCGGCGGCCTATACGCCTATCGCGCGAGTAAAGCCGCCGTCAACGCGATCATGCGATCGATGGCGATTGATCTCGGTAAGCGCGGCATCGCGGCCACCGCGCTGCACCCCGGCTGGGTGCGCACCGACATGGGCGGACCGCGCGCCGATATCGACGCGCCCGAGAGCGCGGCGGGTATGCGCAAGGTGATCGCCGGACTGACGCTAGAGAACGCCGGTCGCTATTGGATGTACGACGGTAGCCAACTGCCTTGGTGATCGCGTAGGCCGTCGACGCTTCTCAATCGTTGAACATCTTCCAGATCACCTTACGGCTCGGATCGTACGCGGAATATGCTTTGCCGATCGTACTGGCATCACCGAGTGCACCGACCGCGAGCGTGGCGAGGTCGTCACGCGCGATGTAACTGAATGCCTTGGTGTCCTCGGTGAGCACGGCGGTGCCGGTTTCTTTGACGTCGCCGAGTCCGCCGGGGCGAATGATGGTGTAGTCGAGGCCGCTCGCACGTAGATGATCCTCGGCGCGCGTCTTGAGTGCCGTGACTCCCGCCAAAAATTGACTCGACGGCCAAGGCGCAGTGCCTTTCGAGTCGCCGGCACCGATGACCGTGATGAACACGAAGCGCCGTACACCTGCCGCTTTGGCGGCGTCGATGACGTTGCGGTTGCCTTCCCAATCGGGACGCTTCGCGCTGTCACCGCGGCTCGTGCCGAGTGTCGATACCACCGCAGCGAATTGGCTCGCCGTGAATGCTGCACGCACCTCGTCGGCATCGAGCGCATCGGCGACCACGGTCTTCACACCGAGCGCCCGCAGCGCTTCGGTGTTAGAGGTTTTGCGCACGACGACTGTGACGTCCTCGCCACGTGCGCGCAACTTGCGCACGATCGCGAGTCCGGTGGCTCGCGTGCCGCCGAACACCAAGATCGGTCCGCCCGGCGAGGCGTATGGTGTGGCGGTATGCGACGACTCCGGTACGTGCGAGGAGCCGCTGAAATAGAACAAATAAGAAACCAGTAGCACCGCCGCAGCGAGTACCAGCGCGCCGATTACTTTGAGCAACGTTTTGATGAATTTCATGTCCGGGCCCTCACGGAGTGGATTCGTTCGGTGGTGCGTACTTTGCCAGCCACTCGCGCACGTTTTTGTACCAGAAGAGCGAATTCTGTGGCTTCAGCACCCAATGATTTTCGTCGGGAAAGTAGACGAATTTCGAAGGCACGCCACGTTTTTGCAGGGTGTTGAATAGTTCGACGCCGTGATTGACCGGTACGCGCTGATCGAGTTGCCCGTGGATCACCAGCGTAGGCGTGACGAAGTTGCCGGCGGACGTGTGCGGCGAGTAACGCGCGAATTCTTCGGGCCGCTCCCAAAACTCGAAAAAGCGCTCGCGTTCCGCGCCGTAGTCCGCGCCGATCTGGGTGAAGTTGTTGTACACGGCGGCATGCGCGATCAATGCCTTGAACGGATGAGCTCGACCGAGCAGCGTCGCGGCGAGAAAGCCGCCATAGCTGCCGCCACCGGCGACCATGCGAGTCGAGTCCACCCAAGGTTGTGCGGCAAGCCACTCCGCCGCCTTGATCGTGTCTTCGTACGGCATAGTGATTCGATCGGGATTGATGGAGTCGCCGAACGCATTGCCGAAGCCGCTCGAGCCGTGGAAGTTGTGCCAGGTCACTACATAGCCCCAACTTGCGAACACGTGCGCGTTCCAACGCCATTGCACGGCATCTTGAATCGTATTGTGTGGACCGCCGTGCAACAGCATGAACACCGGATATTTCTTGCTGGGATCGAAGTTCGGCGGTCGCACCACCCACATTTGGATCGGCTCGTCACGCGCGCCCTTGTAGACGACACTCTCGACTTTGCCGAGCTCGACCGTAGCAAGCGCAGCATCGTTGAAGCGACTGAGGACGGTCGCCGTGCCGGATTTCAAATCGAGGCGTACCAGTGTCGGCGGTTCGGAAAAACTTTGACGCAACGCGACGGCCACAGGCTTCGTGCCGCGACTGATGGCGAGATTACCGAAACTCGACTCGCGGGTGACCGGTTGCGGTTTGCCCGGTGCGACGAGGTCGTGCCGGTAGATGCGATTGGTTGCTGCATCGTCGACGGCGCTATACAAAGATTTCGAGTCGGACTGCCACTGCAAGTCGTTGGGCGTGCGGTCCCAATCGACAGATAGATCACGAACATCACCGTTTTTGCGGTCGAGCAGCAGCAAACGGCCGCGATCGGCATAAAAACCTTTGATCGTTTGGGCCGTGTACGCTAGCCACCGACCATCGGGACTGTAAGCGGGCGAACCGTCATCGGCGAGGTTCGCCACTGTCACGTCGCGCGCGGGCTTGCAGCCGCAGGCTTCGAGCACGATCACGTCCGAGTTCGGATCGACGCCGCTGCGATCAACGTCCGCGACGAACGCGACTTCGAGGCCGTCCGGCGAAATATCGTACGAGCTACTTGAATACGCGCGCTTGGAGAGGTGATAGCCCGATTGGCGGGTGATCGCGGTCGGCTCACCGCCGTCGATGCCGATCGAGAATAAGTGCGGCTCGCGGTCGTCGAGCAAGTGGTCCCAATAGGCGATCGGTGCGCGCTCCCAAACCTTCGCATTCATTTTCCCGTCTTCACGTTCCTTGCGACGCTTTTCTTGGTCCTCCCATTTGACGAGATCGGTCCAAATAGGCGTCACGAACGCGAGACGTTTACCGTCCGGAAACCATTTGATCGCCGAAACCCCGGTCGGAATTTGGGTCAAGCGCTTGGCTTCACCGCCGTCGACTGCGATCAGGTACAGCTGGCTTTCTTTGTCGTCGCCGCGTTTGGAGATGAAGGCGATCGTGCGGCCGTCCGGGCTGAAGAGCGGCGCGGTGTCCGGCGCTTTGTCGCTCGTCAATTGCCGCGTTTCGCCGCTCGCGACCGAGATTGAATAAAGATCGGTCTGACCTTTATTTTCTTTGACATCGTAGCGCGTCACGGTGACGACCGCTTGCTTGCCATCCGGTGACAGCGTGACGTCACCGAGTCGCGCGAGGGTCCACATTTTTTCGGCACTGAGGCGTTCGCGCACCTGTGCCGGCGCAAAGGTCGCAGCGCACAGGGCGAGCAGCGTGACGACGACGGTGTTGAGTCTCATGCGCGAACCCCTTTGATCTTTCTTAATGCGGTGATGAAGGCGGTGGTTTCCGCGCTGGTGCCGACCGTGATTCGGCACCAGTCGAGCAACGGCTCGAACGGCCGGCCCACTTCGATTTTCTCGTTGCGCATCTGCGCGCGGAATTCTTCGAGTGCGAGACCGGTTTTCATGAAGAGAAAATTACCTTGGGTCGCACTGCAGGCGATACCGAGCGCGTCACAGGCAGCGACGATGCGCGCCCGGTCGGCGAGCAGGGCGGTGCGCGTGGTGCGCAAGAAGTCCGCATCGCCGAGGCTCGCGAGCGCGGCGGCGTGCCCCGGTCCGTTCGGAATGGCGAGTTGTAGTCCACGCAATTTGCGGATGATGTCGGGTCGCGCGATCGCATAGCCGATGCGTAAGCCGGCGAGGCCGTGAATTTTGGAGAAGGTGCGCAGCACGACGACATTGGCATCCGCCCGCACGAGATCGACGACGCTCGCCGTCGCAGCGGGATCGGCGAAGTCGAGATAGGCTTCGTCGACCGCCACTAACGTGCGTTCGCCGAAACTGCGACAAAACTCGCGCAGAGCGTCGGCTGGCACGACCGTTCCAGTCGGATTGTTCGGATTACAAACATAAATCAATCCGGTCGGCGACTTGGCGGCGGCTGCCATCGCTCCGAGATCGTGCCGTAAATTTTGATCGACGGGCACGCGTACGACTTCCGCCTCGAGCTTGGCGGCCATCGCATGCACGTAGTTGAAGGTGGGCCAGGCCGATACGAGTCGGCCACGCATGCAGTACCCGAGCGCGAGCATGTTCAGAAGCTCCGCGGAGCCCGTGCCGATCAAAATGCGATCAGGTGCGACGTTCTCTTTCGCCGCGATCGCTGCGACGAGTCGATTAGTGACCTCGCCCGGATAGCGACAGGATTCGTCGACGCTGGCAGCGAGTGCGGCACGGGCGGCCGGTCCCGGTCCCCAAGGATTCTCGTTTGCCGAAAGCCGCAATGGAAAACGTAATTCGCGCTGTCGCTCAGCGGCTTGCAACACCACGGGTAGCGTTGCCGTGATCACCGGCGCGGTGAGCGCCGGTGCCGTAACGGACAACGCGAGCAGTCGACGGCGGTCGAGACTAATCATGCTGGATCTCCTTCGATGCAGACGGGGCAATCGCCTGCGGTGTGGGTGACCTTCGCGGGGACGGTCGTTCCGGCCCAAGCGGCGACGATCTGTGGCACGAGCGTGGGTTGTGTAGCGTGCGGTGTGACGCGTGTGCCGTGTCGCGCTGCGGCGAGCGCGGCGCGTAAGCCGGTGCGCGAGGCTTCGAACACGGGCACGCGCAGGCGTGCCGAGACAGCGGGGCCGATGGGTGCCATGCAGGTGCAACCCAAGGCGATCGCCGCCGCACCGTCGCGCATCGCGCGTTCGCAGGCCTCGACTACGCGGGCGATGATCGTAGCGTCGTGTCGCGCCATACGCTGCATCACGTCGTCACTGCTGCCGAGTTTTTGCAACTCGGTTTCCGGCGATACGTGCTCCACGCTGCGACAAAGATCGGTGAGCCCGAGGCTCCGTAATCGTTCGGTATATAAAAAGCCCATCGATTCCGGCCAAACCGTGACGATCGAGAACGTGCGTCGACCGGCATCGGATGCCGCGTGCAGCGTCGCTTCGCCGGCACCGATGATCGGACGGGTCGACACCGCGCGCGCCGCATCGATGCCGTAGTCCGCGAACGAGTTGATCAAGATCGCAGCGGCGTCTTGGGCGGCGCTCGATTGCATCGCATCGACGTAACCGAGATCGACCACGAGCCGCTCGTAGGCGCTGAGTGCGAATGCGCTCAGACGCGGATCGACGAGCGTGGCCTCGCCGCCGGTATCGGCGGCGAGTTCGGTGAGGTGCGCCGGCAAGGTCTTTGCGGCGGTGCCGCTGCCGATGATCGCGATACGCATAGCGGGAACATAGCGAAAAACGTCGCCCTGCGGGTGGTCGTCGAGGTTTTGCCGGTTGCGGCTGCTGGGGACCGCATACTAGGCTCGCCGTCCCGGGGGCTCAGAAACCGCACATGTCCGAAGAACCTGCCTATCCGTCGCGCGCTTATGCCTGGTTCGTGGTCGTGTTGCTCACCTTGGCCTACGCGATCTCGTTGCTCGACCGTTGGATCCTCGCCTTGTTGGTCGGTCCGGTCAAAGAATTCTTCGGCGCTACCGACACCCAAATGGGTTTGTTGATGGGGCCCGTGTTCGCGCTGTTCTACGTCTCGATGGGTTTGCCGTTCGGTTGGCTCGCCGATCGCTACGACCGCAAGACGATGATCGGCGGCGCCATGTTGTTTTGGTGTTCGATGACGGCCATCTGCGGCCTCGCCAAAACTTTCGGGCAACTCGCCGCAGCGCGACTCGGTATCGGTTTGGGTGAAGCCGCCTTGACGCCTGCCGCCTATTCGCTGATCGCCGACTACTTTCCCCGCGCCGAACAAAATCGGGCGATCGCATTTTTGAACATGGGCGTTGCGACCGGTATGGGATTTGCGTACCTCGTCGGGGGGCTGATCGTCGGTTGGATGATGACGCAGCCGCCGATGGTGGTGCCGGTTCTGGGTCATCTCGAACCGTGGCAGGTCGTCTTCATCGCCGCCGGGCTACCCGGCATCGTCGTCGGGGTCGTGGTGTTCTTCATTCGCGAACCCGTACGACGTGAGCGCCTTGCGGCGACTGCCGATGCGGCATCGACGACCGAATTCTTCGCGTATCTAAAGCGGCACCGCGCCGCGTATGCGCCGCTGATGATCGGCATGGTTGCATCGCCGCTCGTCGGCTATGCACTGCAGTGGCTGCCGGCGATGTTCGATCGCGTTTGGGGCTGGAATGCGCCGCGCTTTTCTTTTGCCTACGGTTGGTTGCTATTGGTGATCGGGCCTCTGAGCGCGATCTTAGGCGGCTCGCTCTCGACCCGTCTTTATCGGCGCGGGCGTCCCGACGGTCCGATGACCGCAACCTTGGCGGCGCTAGTTTTGATGGTGGTGTCGACTGCGATGCTGCCACTCGCACCCACGCCCGAAGTCGCTTTGTTGCTGCTTGTGCCATCGTGCATCGGTGGCGCGATGAGTACCGCATGTGGCGCAGCCGCCGTCGTCTTCATGACACCGGGTGAGTTTCGGGCACGGGTGTCGTCGCTCTATATCCTGACGATCAACGGCTTCGGCATGCTGCTCGGTCCGCCTATCGTCGGCTGGCTCAACGATCACGTTTTCCACGGTCCGCAAGGCATACGCTTTTCGGTTGCGTTAGTGGTCGCGATCATCGGCGGTGTGTTGACCGCTTATTTGTCCACGGGTCGTCGTGCATTTGGCGATTCCGTGCGAGCCCTTGAAGCGGCGCAAGCCGCGCGGGCGGCCGTATGACGCAGGGGCCGGGCGACAGCGGCATCGTCGTCGCGACCGCACGCCCCGAACGTGCGCTCGCGATGGATCTTGCGCGCGAATTCATGGATGCGCTGTCACACCGCGATTTGTCGCGCGCCGGCAATA
The DNA here is from genome assembly GCA_010027845.1 of Gammaproteobacteria bacterium. GTDB lineage: Bacteria > Pseudomonadota > Gammaproteobacteria > Steroidobacterales > Steroidobacteraceae > UBA964. The sequence continues at coordinate 7,553 of RGUL01000048.1, read as the reverse complement.
TGCTGGCGGCCGATTTCGTGATGACGGTGTCGGGCGGACAGGCATTTCGTCGACTCGAAGATTTCATGGCCCACAGCGCCCTTCATTATTCGAGCGTACGTAAGACCGGCGCAGTGATCGAAGCTTGCGAAGCATCGAACGGCATCGCCGTTTATTTGCATGGTGCGATGCACGGCACGTGGCTGAACGGCGCCGCTTTCGAAGCGCGCTTTTGTGATCGATTTTTGATTCGTGACGGCAAACTCGCCGAACTACAAACTTGGAGCGATGCTGCCGAGCACGCTCGGAGATCCGAATGACGCCCGCGAAACTCGACCGCTATATCGCCCTCGCATTGCAAATCGATTGCGACGGTGTGCATCCCGACTCCGATCGTGCGACCGCGGCAGCGCGCATGCAGGCTTCGTTGGCGCGCATCGACGTCGCGATCGGTGGCGCACGTCGTTGGATCGGCCCTGAACTCAAACTCGTGGTGTTACCGGAATATATTTTGAGTGGACCGCCTTGGGGCGAAACCATTGCCGAGTGGGCGGCGAAGGGTGCGATCGCACCGGAAGGCCCGGAATACGACGCCCTGGCGAAGCTCGCACAAAAGCACGGTGTGTTTCTCGCTGGAAATGGTTACGAGACCGACGCGCATTTTCCCGGTCTGTATTTCCAAGCGTGTTGGGTGTTCGATCCGGCGGGCAACCGCGTCTTGACCTATCGCCGCCTGATTTCGATCTTCGCACCGACGCCACACGACGTGTGGGACAAATATCTCGACGTCTACGGGCTAGACGCGGTCTTTCCGGTCGCGGACACCGCGATCGGGAAGTTGGCCGCGATCGCCTCCGAAGAGATTCTCTATCCCGAAGTCGCACGTGCACACGCGATTCGCGGTGCCGAAGTGTTCTTACACTCGACCAGTGAAGTTGCCTCGCCGAATCTCACCATCAAACAAATCGCACGCCGGGCACGAGCGTTAGAAAATCTCGCCTACGTCGTGTCGGCGAACAATGCCGAACTACGTGGCATCGACGTGCCGATCGATTCGAGTAACGGTTTCTCGGACATCATCGATTACCACGGTAATCAGCTGGTGCTCGCCGGTGTCGGTGAATCGTCGGTCGCTAGTTCGTTTCTCGATCTTGCCGGGTTACGGGCGTATCGACGTCGACCCGCGATGGCCAACATGCTGTCGCGACAAGCACTCGAGATGTTCGCCGAATCGTTCGCGAATGCCGATCTGCGGCGCCGTAACGGCTTGTTACAAGGCGGTAAACTCGTCATTCCCGATCGCAGCTATTTCCAGCAGCGACAAGCGGACGCGATCGCACGGATGACCGAGCGGGGAATCATCTGACCATGCCTAAAGCCGCCGTTCAGTCCGCTTACGGTCAACCGCACGAGGTGTTGCGCGTCCTCGAGGTGCCTGCAGAGATGCCGGCGGACGACGAAGTGATCGTGCGGATGGAAGCAGCGGCGATGCACATTGCCGACTTACGCACCATCGTCGGTGTCGAGCCGTTCAAATTTCCGGTGCCGCGCACGCCGGGGTTCGAAGGCATCGGTCGCATCGTGCGCATCGGCAGCCAGGTCAACGAGTTTGCGGTCGGCGACCGCGTATTTCCGGCGCTAGCCAGCGGGACGTTTCGCGAAGAAGTACGCTGCAAGGCCGCGGCTTGTATGCCCGCACCTGCGGGCGATGCGATTCAGCTGAGTCTCTTGACCGTGAACGGTCCGACCGCCGAGGTTTTACTGGAAGATTTCGCTGCGTTCGATCGTGGTGATTGGTTGGTGCAGAACGCCGCCAATTCTAGTTGTGGTCGTTATTTGATCCGACTCGCGAAGCTGAAGGGCGTGCGCACCGTGAACGTCGTGCGTCGCGCCGAAATGATCGAAGAATTACGCGAGCTCGGTGGCGACATCGTGCTCGTCGATGGCCCCGATCTGGCCGCCCGCGTGCGTGCCGCGGTACAGAATGCGCCGATCAGGCTCGGCATCGATGCCGTCGCCGGCGATGCGACGCAACGCATCGCCGAGTGTCTCGCACCCGGCAGTACGGTCGCGAGTTACGGTTCGATGACGAATCGACGTTGCGAACTCGACTTCTACTTAATGTTCCGTCAAGACATTCGTCTGGTCGGCGTGAGCTTCGCGCGACAGTTTGCGACGCGCCGTACTCCTGAGGGTGTACGGACGATGTATGCGCGTTTGGCCGATTTGATGTCGCGCGGCGAACTCGTTGCGAAAATAGCCGGGGTTTATCCGCTAGAGCGAATTCTCGAGGCTTGCGATCGAGCCGCGCGAACCGGCAGTGACCGCGACGGCAAGGTCGTCATCGAATTCAAAGATCGTTGACGAGTACGATTTTGCCGTAGTGAGAGCGTGAGTCGACCATCGCGTGCGCTTCCGCGAGCGCCGACATCGGCAGCACTTTGTCGACCACCGCACGGAACGTACCATTCGCAAATCCCGGCACTGCGACCTTACGAAAACTTTGCATGGTCTCGGGCAAAAATCGACTACTCGTCGAAATGCTCATCGCGAGCAATTGCAAGTTACGCGTACCGATATTCAAAGAGAAGCACACTTGCCTGCCACCTGTGCTGCCGTACATCACGATACGACCTTCGTAAGCCATGGACGCGAACAGCGACGCCGCAGTCTCTTCGCCGATGGTCATCAAGCCAACGTCGATGCCGTGTCCGCCGGTGTCGTGCATCACGCGCGCAGCGAGATCGGCAGTTTTGTAGTTGTAGGCGGCATCCGCACCAGCGGCACATGCTCGTTCGCATTTGTCGTCGCGACTCGCGGTGCCTGCAACCCATGCGCCTTGCCATTTGGCGATTTGCAAGGCCGCACTACCGACGCTGCTCGCGATCGCTTCGATCAATACGCGCTCACCGGCGCGCGCGCGGCCGATCGTAACGAGCGCGTGCCACGCGGTGAGCCAGCCGACCGGTATCGCCGCGCCTTGCACGAAGTCGATGTTGTTGGGCAGTGGCAGCGCATGGTCGGCGTCGAACAATACGTGCGTGGCGTGCGACCCGCGTGCACGTCCGAAGACGCGATCACCGACCGCATGACCCGTCACACCCGGACCGATGGCTTCGACGACGCCGGCCGATTCCATACCCATGACGAACGGTAGTTCTTGGCCGGAGTAGGTGCCGGCGCGCATACGCGTTTCGGCGAAGTTGATGCCCGACGCGTGTACGCGGACCAATAATTGACCACGACCCGGCACGAGCGGCGGTAGTTCGCGCCAGTTCATTACCTCGACGCCACCGAATGCGCCGACATGCCAACCGAAGATGGACATTAGCGCCGATTCAAAAAATTAGTCACGGCGACTCGATAGTCGGCGATGAAAGCCGAGATCGCCGGATCGACTTGCATCTGCTGCCACCATCGCGTGAGACGCGAGTGTCCGGCGTACATGTCGGTGATACCGAAAGCGGCGACGATGTTCTGCATCATCAAAAGACAGGGCAGTATCGCGACGTCACCGTAACCGAGTCGATCGCCAACGGCGTAAGGGCCTGCACCCATGAAGTGCTCGAGATGCGCGAGACTCTTCAAAAATGCTGCTTTGCCAGATTCCACTTCTTGTTCGTTACGTGTCGCAGGATTCATGTTGCGAAAGAACGCGCCGCCGCTGTTCATGACGTATAGGTCGACGATGCGACCGAGTAATCGCGCCTGCGCGCGATCGAGCGCCGCAGTCGGCAGCAATGCGGGTTGCGGATGGGCGTCCTCTAGGTAGTCGAGGATCACCATCGACTCGGGTATCACGCGACCGTCGACTTCTAGCGCCGGAATCTTGCCGAGCGGATTGAGTGCTAGATATTCCGCCGACTTCAAGCCACCGCCCGGCGGCGGTGTCGCAGGCAGCGTGAGACCTTTCAGTGTCGCGGCGAGCGTGACGCGTGCGACGTAAGGCGAGACCACCATGCCGTAAAGTTTCATCAGAATCCCCCGTCAATCGGACCGAAGTGCAGAGCGCCGGACTATGCTCCATAGAACCAATGCGAGCAACGGCAGCGTCACGAGATTGAGTGTCTCCCAGCCGAGCGTTTCGATCGCCGTGCCGGCGAGCAGCGACGCCGTCGCCTGTGAGCCGAATACCGCTAGATCGTTGAAACCTTGCGCGCGAAATCGTTCTTCGGGGGCATAGCTAGCGGTCAGTAACGTCGTAGCCGCCACGAACAACAGATTCCAGCCGAGTCCGAGCAACACTAGACCGGTGAAATAGTGCACGAACGCATGGCCGAGCCATGCGCTGATCGCAATGCAAGCGAGGTTGCAGGCGACGCCGAGCAGCATCATTAGCCGAACGCCGAGCAGACTCACTAATAGCGGCGCAATCAACGACGGCAGATACATGCCGAGTAAATGTGCCGTGATGACGCGCGAGGTCTGGGCGCTCGTATAGCCGTCGTGTACGTGCATGCTGAGCGGCGTCGCGGTCATGATGAAACTCATCACGGCATACGACGTGAGCCCTGCGAGCACTGCCAATTTGAAATCGGGAATTTGCAGTAATTCTCGCAACGAGCGCCCCGACGCGCTGGTGGCGATGACGAGGTTGCGTTGTGGCGTAGGTAGACGCGTGAGCACTAACGCTGCACCGAGACAAAGAAAGGCGAGTGCCACATATGAAGCGGTGAATTCTGGCCAGCCGCCCCAGCGACTGACGAATTGGCCGAGTGTCGGGCCGATCAACGCCGCGAGCAGCGTGCCGAGCATCACCGTTGCGACCGCGCGACCGGCGAGCCGTTCCTCGACGTATTCGACCGCTGCGAATCGATATTGCTGCACGAAGGCCATGTTGGCGCCGATGAAGAACGCGGAGCCACATAGCGACCAAAAATTACGCGTCGCGACGCTGAACGCGATGCCGAGCGCAGCGAGTGCTGCGACACAGGCACTGCCGATGAACGCGCGCTTGCGGCCGATGCGTTGCATGAGCAAGGCAGCAGGTAGCGAGGTGCAGGCCACACCGAAGATCGATACCGACACCGGCAACGTGGCGAGGATCGGCGTGGGTGCGAGTTCGGTGCCGACGATGCCGCCGAAGGTGACCAACATGATCGTGCCGCAAGCCGCAAAAGCTTGGGCGAACGTGAGAAGCCAGACGTTTCGCATGGGTGGTTCGAGCCGCGGGGCGGGTATTCTGCGCCGAGCGGCTTCGCTATGCTAGGCATACCATGAGCACCGAAAAACAAAACGCGCCCCAACCGGCGCCGGAACCCGCCTTTTTCGATAACCCTGCGATCGACAACTTGATCGCGGTCACGCTCGAACTCGGTGCTGAACTTTGGGTGCAGCGCGAGAGGATGCGCGTCGTCGAAGCGTTGCTCGCCGAGAAGGGCGTCGTCACCCAGGAATTGATCGAGCAGTACATGCCCTCTGAGGAAATGCAGGCACGATCGAAGACCGAACGTGATGCGTTTGTGCAGCGTGTGTTCGGGGCTTTCGCACGCGAGACCGTCAAAGCCACACCGGACGCCTGAGCAGTTCGGCGGCCGATTGCGCATGTCTCAGCCGCCGGAATACATCGATCGCATCCTTCGCGCCCGCGTCTACGACGTCGCGATCGAATCACCGCTCGAAACTGCGACGCGTCTGTCGCGTCGTCTCGACAACACCGTGCTGCTCAAGCGCGAAGATTTGCAGCCGGTGTTCTCGTTCAAATTGCGCGGCGCCTACAACAAGATCGCTACGCTCGACGAGGCAACGGCGGCACGCGGGGTGATCTGCGCGTCGGCCGGTAATCACGCGCAAGGTGTCGCACTCGCAGCGAGTCGGCGTGGCATATCGGCAGCGATCGTGATGCCACAAACGACGCCGCGTATCAAAGTTCAGGCGGTGATCGATCTCGGTGGCGAGGCGATATTGCATGGCGACGATTACGACACGGCCTTCGGCCACGCGCTCGACCTGGCGCGCGAGCGCGGCATGGTGTTCGTACATCCGTTCGACGATCCCGACGTCATAGCCGGTCAAGGCACGATCGGTCTGGAGATCGCTCGTCAAACGGGCGGCGAGATCGACGCAGTGTTCGTGCCGGTCGGTGGCGGTGGTTTGATCGCAGGCATCGCAACCTACCTCAAATATTCGCATCCGAGCGTCCGCATCATCGGCGTCAACGCGGCCGATTCGACCGCAATGTACGACTCGCTACGCGCCGGTGCGCGCGTGGCGCTCGAGCGCGTCGGTATGTTCGCCGACGGCGTCGCGGTGCGGCGCGTCGGTGAGGAAACGTTCCGCCTCGCACGTTCTTACGTCGACGAGATGTTGCTGGTCGATACTGACGAAATGTGTGCCGGCATCCAAGATATCTTCGAAGAAACACGCTCGATCGTCGAACCTGCTGGGGCACTCGCCGTCGCCGCTATCAAAAAATACGTCGCGCGCGAGCGATGCTCGGGTCAAAAGTTCGTTGCGATCAATTGTGGCGCCAACATGAACTTCGATCGCTTACGCCATGTCGCCGAACGCGCCGAAATCGGTGCGCAGCGAGAAGCGTTGTTGGCCGTCGAAATTCCGGAGCGGCCGGGCAGCTTTTTACAATTCTGTAGTGTGCTCGGGCGTCGCGCCGTGACGGAATTCAACTACCGTTACGAGGACGGGGAACGAGCGCGCATCTTCGTCGGCTTCGCGCTGACCCAAGGCACGCAGGATCGTTCTTCAGTGATCGATGCTTTGCAGCGCGCAGGATTGCCGGTCGTCGACATGACGGACAACGAATTATCCAAGCTGCACGTGCGGTACATGGTGGGTGGGCCGGCGCGGGGCTTACGTGACGAACTGCTGCTGCGCTTCGAATTTCCGGAACGTCCCGGGGCCTTGTTGCGCTTTCTTGAGGCTGTCGGCGGTCGCTGGAATATTTCTTTGTTCCACTACCGTAATCACGGCTCCGACTACGGCCGCGTGCTCGCCGGCATTCAAGTGCCAGCCGCGAGTCGCGGCGAATTTTTCGCGCATCTCGACGAGCTGCACTATCCCTGGGTCGACGAGACGCAGACCCATCGCGGTCTCGACCTCGAGGGGTTCACCTTGCGTCACATGCGCTTCCGCCGGCGCTGGCCCTCCTTCCGCGAGCGCTTCATGAAGGCGCCCACCCGCCCGCGCAAGCAGGAGCCCAAGCCAGGTGACTGGGCCAGTGAGTTCGAGAGCGGCACCATCTGCTCGTATCCGCCCGAAGACATCATCATCGAAGACTACGGGCGCTACCTCAAGAAGAAGGCCGTGCTCGTGCTCAGCGAGGAGCGCACGCGGGTCGAGCCGTTCAGCACCTCTCTGCTCGACGGCATCGATGTGCGCGAGACCATTCGCAACTGGCCGCGCGCGCAGGAGGGAAGCGGGCGCATCTACGTGCGCGAGTCGCAGCGCGTCAAGGGCGGCACCGGCTCGGTGGTGGTGATCTTCGACGACGATCTCGATGACACGCGCTTCCCCTGGAAGGTGACGTGGCACGGGGAGCACGATCAGGAATCCGACATGGCCTTCTACGCCACGCCCATCCATGCCAAGATCGTTGGGCCGGGCATCGCGCGGTGCGA
>RGUL01000047.1 GCA_010027845.1 Gammaproteobacteria bacterium | reverse complement strand
GTCGGCAGTCACCCCGGCCGCGCGAATGCAGGTCGCATCGACGTGATCGCCACGTTGCGTGCGGCAGCGCGCTGGCAAAAATTACGGCCGCGCGGCGAGCGCCGCGTCGTGTTGCGTGCCGAAGACTTGCGCATCAAGCGATATCGCAACAAAGCGGGTGCGTTATTTTTGTTCGCCGTCGATGCGAGCGGCAGCATGGCGCTCAATCGAATGCGCGAAGCGAAAGGCGCCGTGCACGCCTTACTCGAACAGGCTTACGTCAATCGCGATCGGGTCGCGCTGCTCAGCTTTCGCGGCACCGGCGCCGAACTGTTGTTACCACCGACGGGTAGCGTCGAACTGCTGCGTCGCGCGGTCGATCAACTGCCGACCGGCGGCGGCACGCCGCTCGCCGCGGCGCTTTGCGAGGCACTCGACATCGCAGGACAAGCGCGGCGCCGCGGCTTCGCCAACGTCGTGCTGGTGTTACTCACCGATGCACGCGCCAACGTGGGTTTGCGCACCGATCGCGCAGGCGTCGAACGCGAACTACAGCAACTAGCGGGCGTGACTTTACAAGCAGGCTTACGCAGCCTCGTGATCGACACGCAACGGAATTTTTTGAGTCAAGGCAGCGCGCAAAAACTCGCCGCGTGGCTCGGTGGCAATTACCTTTACTTACCCGGTGCCGGGGGGCGCGCGATTGCGGCGGCGGCACGCAACGCTGCGCAATAGGAATTCGCGCGATCGCGTGGTCGTTCGACGGCAATCTAAAAAAACAGTTTGCGCACGTTCAATCGCACGCTGCGACCGACCGGGTCCAACAGTTCGGACTGGAAATTGAGCGGCGTACTGCCGTCGCCTGCGCGCACCTTCGGACGTGTATCGAGCAGATTGTTCACTTGCAGACTGACGCGCGCGGCACGCAGCGAAGGTAGATTGCGCGCGAAGGGCTGCAAACCGAGATCGGCGAACAGTCGCACGTTGATCGTCGTCAGCGCTCCGTAGCGCAAATCCGAACGCAGCGCGTTACCACGAATTTCCGTCGCATCGCGCCACTGCGCCGTGATCCGACCGTTCAAACCGTTACGCATGAACGCGAGCTGCCCTTCGACTTCTTGGGTCGGTTGACCGAACGAGTCCGACAAACTCGCGCCATGCAGCAAATCGAGCGTCGATGTGCCCGGCGCGAGTTGCACGTCGTCGCGCACGCGCAACGTGTGATTGACCGAAAATTGAATGCTGCCACGACGGGCGAACGACATCATGCGATCGCGCATTTCGGGTGTGACGTTCGGTGGGCCACCACCCGCGGCGCGCGGGCGCTCACTTTGACCTTCGCCGCTACGCGCCCCGGCCGGCGCGCCCGCATCGCGATCTCGCCGCCCGAACGCGGGAGCTTCAGGTTGCGGGCCCCACGGCATGTTCAAATTAAAGCCCCAACGCAGTTCGCCGCGCTCTCGACGCGCGAGATTGATCGGCCGTGCATCGATCGACGTCAAGCGACCCGTGGCATCGCGCACGAAACGATTCGCAAATACCGCTTGGGCGTCCGTCGAAGCGACCGACAATGCAGTCGGTAAGTTGCGTGCGTCGGTCAAAACGTAATTCGCGTTCAAAGATAAATCGAGCGACTCGAACGGCTGCGCGGAAAAACCGAGCTTGCCGACGTTCCGTCGCCCGGCACGCAACGTCGCATCGCCGCCGTCGAGTCGGGTCACGAACACCGTCTCGCCACGCACGAAATCGAACACGCGCACACCGGGCGTCGCCGACACCGGATCGCCGAGTTGTTGCATGGTCGGTGCGACGTCGTCTTGGGTGTACGAGGCGACCCAGCGCCATTGACGCGACGGATTCCAAGTGACTCCGACACCGTCACTGCGCAGCCCACCGAAGTCCGATAGATTTTGCGAACCGAGATTGAAGTTCACGGACAGTCCACCGATCGCAGAACTGCGCTCCGTGAGTGGCACGTCCACGCTCAATTGACCGTCGACCGTCCGACGCGACAAATCGACGGCGCGCGCGATACCCCCGCGCAACGTTTCGCTCGCGACGTTGCGCTCACCAACCCCAACCTTCGCCGTCATGTTCACCGAACCCGCACGCCAGCCGAAAGGCGAGCCGATCAGCAAGCCGGAACCCTCCGCACCTTGCAGCCGCGAATGCGTGATCGCGAGCGCATCGGCTTGGGTCGCCGAATCGGTGAGCGTGCGATCGACTGCGCCGGTCGCGGACCAACGCCAACCGCGAGTCGCGCCGTTGACGATCGCAGCGAGTCGCCCGACCTGCAGTTCGTCGTCTCTTCGGACGGGTCGACCGGCGACCAGGCCGAGCGCCGACGAATTACGAGTGTCGTCAAAGGTCGCGTTGAAAGTCGTCGATCGACCACCATTTCCGGCCCGTGCCAGCAAGCCGTTCAAAGAATATTGATTGGTTGCCGGCAACAACGTCCGCTGCGCCGCATCGACGGGGGTTTGACCATTCGCATCACGCACATCGCGTTCGCTTTCGCGCAACGGATCGTCGTGCCGCCATTTGGTCGTCACTTGCCAACGGTCGTCGCGTTGTACGCGCAACCCGCCGCCTTCGAAATCGGTGCTCCGCCGTCCACCGGCCGTCGCCGCGCGACCACCGAGTTCAGCGCTGACCGCACGAAAGCGCGGTCGCAGTACGAAGTTCACAACGCGCTGGTCGGGTCGATAACCATATTTGATTGACAATTCTTCGGGAAAGACGTCGAGCCGCAAGATCGCCTCGGGCGGAATATCGCGCACCTCGGCGAAACCCGAAACGCGGGCGCCGTTGATCAGCACCACCGGCGGACCGTCGCCACGGCTGCTTTGAATCTGCGGTCCGATCGCTTGCAATAATTCAGCAATCGAACTCGCTCCGTAACTAGCGATCTGCGTCGGACTCAATCGTAAGTCTGGTGCGACATCGCCGACGACGCCACCGATCTCGCGACGCGTCGAAATGACCACCGTGTCGAGTTGGTCGGCGGCCTGCGTCGTCGCTGGCTTCGGTGAGTCGGCCGCCGTTGCGACGGCAACGAGCGAGAAACTCGCAAGCCATCCGACGCGGCTGCAACGTACGGGGAAGGGATCGGGAAATTTCACAGGGCCGCGATTGTCCACGGCGCGCGTCGATTCGCCAACTTAAGAATTGTGAATCCCGGCGCTTGATACCCACGGAGCGCGTGACCGAAAGTCGTATAATTCCGCCGCGCTCGGGCAGGGAGGCTCGATGACCGACTCCGAACTGTTTTCCGCCCTCGCCCGCTTCGACTCGTACGGCAGTCGCAACTCGTGCTGATCTTCTGGCGCATCCTCGGCGTGGCGAGTGTCGGCATCGGCGTCCTCAACGCGTTCATTCCGCTGCTGCCGACCACGGTGTTTTTATTGATCGGCGCCTGGGCGCTCGGCAAAGGTGCGCCCGATTGGCGCGCTAAACTCGTCGCACACCCGCGTTTCGGTCGCGCCCTGCGCGACTGGGACGACGGACGACGCGTCAGTCGACGTGGCAAATATTTAGCCGCGACCGGAATGCTGATCTCTTGGTGCATCATCGTGTTGTCGCGCGGCTTCGACCCGGTCTCAATTGGCGTCGGCATACTGCTCGCCGCGATCGCCATTTGGTTATGGACTCGTCCCGAGCCGCGCCCAGAAGAGTAGTGCCGCAGTGCTCGCCGAACCCGATCTCGTAATCATGGCTGCGTCCACCCGCCAATAAATCTCCGATACGTTCGGACGCGAACGTTCCGCCCGAAACAGGTCGATCGAAAATCGGCGTCTGATGTCGACCCCCCCTTCGTCACGCCACTACCTACCCGTCCGCGCCAAATTCGTATTCTGTTTTTGTGCGGCCGCTATTTGGGCGGGATTTTCGACCTGGTTTGCCCGCGGCTGGTACGAAGATTTGCATGCACTGGTCGGCGGCGGGTTGGCGATCTTCATCATTGCGTTCATCGCGATCATCCCCGGGTACATGAACGCGTTCCTCGCCACAGGCCTGTTGCTCGATCGCAGGCCGCGCGCGGGCGACGCCCTCGACTGGCCCGCGCTCACCGTGTTGATTCCCGCATTCGAAGAGGCGGAGTCCATCACGCAAACTTTGGAGAGCCTCGCTCTCCAAGATTACCCAGCTCCGTTACGCATGATCGTCATCGACGACGGCTCCAAAGACTCGACCGCCCGAGTGGTGGAGTCGTGGTGCGCAACTCGGCGTGCCGATCCGATCACCCACGTCGCTTTCGAATTGCTGCGTTTACCGAAGAATATCGGCAAGGCCAGAGCACTCAACGCCGGACTCGCTTTGACGCACACCGATTGGTTGGTGTCGGTCGATGCGGATTGTTGGTTACGAAAAAATGCCTTGCGGCGGTTGATCGCGCGCGCATTGTCGGATCCTCCGGGCACCGCCGCGGTCGCCGGTGCGGTGATGATTCGTAATTCGCGTGAGAACTGGATCACACGCGCCCAAGAGTGGGATTACTTTCTCGGCATCGGCGCAGTCAAGCGCGTGCAATCGCTTTTCCAAGGGGTACTGGTGGCACAGGGCGCCTTCTCGGCCTACGACCGCCGCGCCTTGCAGTCGGTCGGTGGTTGGCCCGACACCGTCGGCGAGGACATTGTCATGTCGTGGCGCTTGCTCGCGACTGGCGGTCGCATCGGACACGCCGAAGATGCCTTCGCCTTCACAACTGGACCCGCGAGCTTCCGGCAGTTCGTACGGCAGCGTCGTCGTTGGTCGCGCGGCATGATCGAGGCGTTCAAAGAATCGCCGCGCATTCTGCGCGTGCCGCGCCTAAGTCTTATTTTCATCGTTTGGAACGCTTTATTTCCTTTGATGGACTTGGCCTACACCTGTGCGTTCTTGCCTGGCTTGATCGCGGCGGCGTTCGGATATTTTTGGATTGCAGGCCCGCTGACGCTCGCAGTGTTACCGCCCGGCCTGTTGGTCAACTACATCATTTATCGCAGCGCACGTCGCAGTTTTCAAGAAATGGGGCTGAAGGTGCGAGCCAACGCCTTAGGTTTTGCACTGTATGGATTGCTATACGGCCTGATGCTACAGCCAGCATGCCTGTGGGGCTACCTGTCCGAACTGTGCCGACTACCGAAAAATTGGGGAACGAAATGATCCGACGCATCGCGGCGTTTCTTTGCGCCGTCGGACTCGCGACGCAAGGAGCGGCCGCGGCGGACTCCGCGCTCGCCACCGATTTTATGCGCGCGTCCGATTCGACGGGCTTCGTCACCACCGGATGGAATGCCGCATGGTTGGCCCGGTATTGGAATGTCGATCACTATGCCGCATTCAGCGTCGGCGAACTGGACCATCGACAGCGCTCGCTCGGTGTAGAAAGACGGCAGCGCGTCGTAGGCGTGGCGTTTCGTGCGATCGATGCGCGCGACGGCACGGGCACCGATCTCACCATTCAAAATTCGTTCGACAGTCGACGTGATCGATTGCTGTTCGACGGGTCCCACGTACACCTGATCGGCGTAGCGACTCGCGTCGAATTATTCGGAAATCGCGCCCCCGTCGACACCGCAGTGGGTTTGGTCGCCGATCTGCATTACACATCCGGGGGCTTGGGAATCGAGCGGCGTTTGTCGAGTCGTTGGTCGACCCTGGCGAACGCTTCGTGGGCTGGTTACTCGGACCGCGGTGCCCGCCACACGCTGCGCGCCGGGCTCGTTTACGAGCTTGCGCCGCAAGCAGGAGTGACGCTGCAGTGGCGCGGCAAGTGGTCGTACACCGACCGCATAGGTGATGTCGGTGGGTATTTCTCTCCCGACACGTTTAGCGAACAGACGTTATTGATCGGTTGGGCAAAGCGCAGTGGCCCGTGGCGGTGGCGCACGCGCATCGGCCTGGGTCGACAACACGTGGATGTCGCGCCATGGAAAACCGTGCGGATCGCCGATCTCGATTTGCGCTACACCGTCAGTTCGCGACAACAAATATCGCTGCAATATTCGTACACCGACGCCGCCGAACGACCGGGGCCGGATACGAATTTCCGCTCGATCAAGTTGCGCTGGCTACTCGCCCCGTGACGGGGTACGCCGCTTCGGCTTCGGGAGCTCGCTCTGCTCCACCCGAAACAGGCGAGGATTACCCTCAGCACATCAGCGCCGATACCCCGGCAAATAGCGCTGCAGCCCGTCGTCGATTAGCTCGACGTTAGCCTTCCAATTGGTTGCGCTGGCGTCTGGATCGGCGCGCCCGGCCGATGTCGTGCGGTACGACGGGTGAATTTTTATAATTTTACCTCGCTCAAAATCGATCGCGAGTCATTATAAATCTTGTCGTCGAAGTCTCGAATCGCACGGTAGCAAAGGCACGATAAGGATTCGCATTTCTCGATATCGACGATTTTTATCACACCCCGAGTCATTTCGATCGCACCGAGATCACAAAAATATTTTAACGTATCCGAAACTGTCTCACGCCTACAATTTAAGTATTTTGACAACTTCTCGTGCGTTAAGTGTACGCCTGATTTTTTTGGGGCGGCATCTTGCGCGGATAACAAAACCCTCATCAATCGTTGAGTCGAGTTATGAGACGCCGCGCATGTTCCGTTCGTAAAAGAAGTCATCACCCAGATTGAATAAATGAAAGAAACCACCTCATTTTTTTTTAGAGCGCGACTGAAAATTTCCCAAAACTTGTGATCGGGCATAACCAGAGCGTGACCACCACAAGCCAATTCAATTCTGTATTCAATTTTCCCGTATGGCGATAAAGGACGAACACCAAACGAATCCCTGGCCCCTAAGAAGCGCACCAAGGTCGAAGCTCCGTCGCTCAGGGGAGCCGTCAACGCGAAAACCGCATTAATCGGAAAATAAATCTTCTCATCCGACAGTGAATAGTTCGAATCCTTCCCAGGATATAACTCCATTAATTTTAGATGCCGAGCGATCTCCTCGCGTATATCCAAAGGATAAAGATGGATATAGTTTTTTTGATCTAAAAGCGAAAGTATTCGTAAATTCGAATCGCCATCCATGGGATTCATTCCGTGTTTTCCATCAATGGAACTCTTTTCCTTATTTTTACTCGATTAATTTTTGCTGCGAGCTTGAAAGCCTAATATTTTTAAATAGGAGATCAATTCCAACACACAACATTCTACATCCACCTCCTTCTCTGCCCCCCCCAACGCAAATAATTTCATGACGGCTTAAGTCGAAACTCTTGTTCTAAAGTTCCGCTATTGAGATTTCGAGTAATTGGTTTTGTGCGCTGGCGTACAAAAGGTCTGCTCGCAGCATGCTAAGGGGGCTCCCCTCTACCGCGTGCACCTGAATTGACGATGACACCACCGGCGCGTCAATCGTCTCCCGTTCGTCCAAGCATGCTCGGCGCTCGCCTAGGCTAGGTAAGTCTACCGAGTTAGGTCTCGGCGACTCGCAACACTTTGCGTCGGATGCCAAACGTACCCCCACGTACGAGACTGCGGAGAATGCATCGGCCCGAAGGTCGCTCGTGTCCGCGAGCTTCGACTCGGGCACTCAACCAAGTAGATACAGGAGATCAGCATGTCAAAAACCCAGTTCACTCTCCGCGCAGGCAGCGTTGCGCTGTTATTGGCGGCGACCGGGACCACGACGAGTTTTGCTGCGACGCAAACCCAGACCTTCACTTCGTCGGCGAAGGTCAATCCGCAATGCAATGCCGTCACGGCTGGAACCCTCGCCTTCGGCACGTATGTGCCCGATGCGCCGAGCGATCAAACGGCAACCTCGACGGTCAGCGTCGCTTGCACGAAAACCACGCCGATTCAAATCGCCCTCGACAAAGGGACTACGACGGGCGCCACCACGTCCGCGCGTAAGCTGGCCAGTGGTGCGAACACCCTCAACTACAATTTGTATTCCGATAGTGGGCGTTCGACGGTATGGGACGATGCCAGCAGCAAGGTCGCGGGCACTGGGCAAGGACTGACGACCAAGTTGGACTTCACGGTGTACGGCAAAATTCCGAGCGGCCAGGTCGATACCGTTCCGGGTGACTACACCGACTCGATCACCGTCACCGTCAGCTACTGACAGTACGGTAGGCGAAACGCCGACGCCCCAAATTTCGGGTGTCGGCGTCCACGCTAACGGGGCATCTGCGGCGTTATGTGTCACCCGGATCGCTTACTCGTGCGACGACGTCGCAAGCGGATCTTGTTATCGCTGACCGGCTTTGCTGCGCTGATGTCGACACAGACTTTTGCGGGCTCGACGACTGGCGCGCTCGCTGTGACCGGGACGGTCACCGCCGTGTGCCAATCATTGACCGCGAACGCCCTAGCATTCGGTACTTACGATCCAACCGCTCAAACCCGCACCGCGACCACGACTTTTAGCATCGAATGCACCGCCTCCACTCCGATCGCAGTAGCGCTCAATGCCGGCAGCACGATCGGCGCATCGATGGCAGCGCGAAAGATGACGGACGGCCTAACGAATACGCTCACTTACCAACTTTATACCGATGCGACTCGTAGCATCGTATGGGGAGACGGAACAGCGGGCTCGCAGACGGTCACCGGCGTCGGCATCGGAATCGGATCACCGCTAGTTTTTACGGTCTACGGCGCTATTCCGAGCGGTCAAAACGACGTCGTCCCGGGGTCTTACTCAGACACCATCACCATCACCGTGACTTATTGATATGAATCGACGCTTAAAACGCATACGTCTCTTCTCGTCGCTCTACGCTTTTTTATTCTGCGCACATTTGTCGACATCGGCCGCTAGCGGATTCACGATATTTCCGGTGCGGCTCGAATTGTCGAACGAGCGTGGTGTCGGTGCGTTCACGTTGACCAACGATTCGGATCACTCGGTGACTCTCGATGTGCGAGCAATGCGATGGACACAAGCCGATGGCGTGGATCAACTGACCGATACTCGCGAGCTCTTGGCCACACCGCCGATCTTTACGTTGGCTCCGGGCGCTGCACAGATCGTACGCATCGGATTGCGCCGTGCGCCGGATGCGAATCAAGAATTGACCTACCGTTTGTTTGTGACCGAAATCCCCGCTAAAGCACCGCGCGCGAACTCGGGAGTCGCGATGAGTTTGCGCCTATCCGTACCCGTTTTCGTGCGGCCGGTCGTGGCCACCACGGCAAAGATCGAGTGGAGCGGGGAGCGTACGAGCGACGGTCGACTGACGCTGCGCGCACGAAATACGAGTGCGATGCATATGCAAATCGCTGACCTGCGCGTGCAGCAGCGAGGTGTTTTGGTCGCGACACATGTCGAGCCAACTTATCTGCTCGGCGGGCAGACGCGCGTGATTCCCCTCGCGCTGCAACCGGGCGCTGACGTGACTGCAGGAGCGATTGATGTAAGCGGATTTTCCGACGCCGGAAACATTCATGTCGAGATCGGTGTGGCGCAAGCATCCACGACATCTCCATGAACGTCGCAAGATTAAAAAAACCGTTGCTCGTCCTGCTGCTCGGCTGCGCGGTACACGTGGCATTCGCCGCCATAGCGTCGAAGACCGCGCAAGAGGAGTCGCCTCGCGAAACTCTATTACTCACCACGATCAACGCTGTGGTCGACGATCAAGTGTCGTTGATGCTTCGGTCTGCCGACGGTCGACTCTGGATCGCAGCTGCGGAACTGCGTCGTTGGCGGGTGCAGGTCCCAGACGCCGCCGACACTACGGTCGACGGTGTCGACTACTATGCGCTGTCGCATTGGCCGCGAGCCAAGTTTTCGATCGACGAAGCGACTCAGCAACTCGATCTCACCCTGCCTTCGGATGCGTTCGAGACCGCGGTGTTTACGAAATCTGCGCCGAATCTCAATCAGGCTACACCACCGTCACTTGGCGCTTTTTTGACGTACGACGCACTGACCGAGCGCACGGTCAGTATTGCCCGTCAGGCCGGTACCGTCGAAGTCGGAACTTTCGGGGCATGGGGTGTCGCCTCGGTACGCTATCTGGTTGAGTCCGGCCGCGACAAACCCGCCGCGCTGCGACTCGACAGCAGTTGGATTCGCGATTTTCCCGACAAGATGACGAGCTTTCGCTTGGGCGACGGCATCACGCGTGCACCCTCGGGTTGGGGTGGCGCGACACGGTATTCGGGTATCAGTTACGGCACGAACTTCGGCACGCGCCCGGGTTTCGCCTTGCTGCCGGACCAGTTGGTCTCCGGTGCGGCGACCGCTCCGTCGACGGTCGACGTCTATGTCAACAACGCACTCGTGACCCGGCAACTCGTGCCACCCGGACCGTATTCGATCGCTCGTGTGCCACTGGTTGCGGGAGCGAACGTTCTCCAAGTACGCGTACGTGACGTGCTAGGACGAGAGCAAGTCTACGAACGATCGCTGTTCAGCAGCGCGCAACTGCTGCGACAAGGTCTAGACGACTACGCGATCGAACTCGGTAAGGTACGCAACAATTTCGCCGTGGTGAGTAACGACTACGGTGTCGGATTTCTGGCCGCCAACTGGCGACACGGGATCAACGACACACTGACTGCAGAAACTCATCTCGAGTTAGCCGAAAAGCGTACGGCGGTCGCGGGCGTGGGCGCGAACTTCACGCTCGGTCAGCTCGGCCTCATGAATTTTGCAGTCGCCGGCAGCACTAAGGTTGGCGCGAGCGGCTACAGCGTGGCAGCGGGGTGGTCGCGACCCGGCGCACGCCTGAGTACGGCGATATCGACACAGTGGTCGAGTCGAGATTTTTGGCAATTGGCCACTAGCGACCTCGGACCGGGTTCTCGATTTTCGATCGACTCCGTAGTGGCTATGAATCTAGGACAGATCGGCAGCGTTACGGTCGGCTACAGCCGGCTGATCGCACCCGATCCACGCACTCCGACACTTGGGCTCGTTAGCTTGACTTGGTCAACTTTGGTTCGACGAAAAGTATATGTAGGTCTGAGCGCAAGACGCTTGATCGGCGTAATCCCCTCGACCGATATCGGACTCATCTTCAGCACGGCCGTCGATCATCAAACAAGTGGCTCGAGCTTCTTGCAGCGTAACGACGACGGTACCGGCGGACGTACTGCGGCAGGTTTCGACTACCAAAAATCCCTGCCGCTCGGCACCGGCTGGGGCTATCGGCTACGGGCTAACGCAGCGAACGACGTACAAGTTGGTAGCAGCTATCAGAATGATATCGGTACCGTAGCGTTGGAACTCGCGCGTCAGAGCAATGGCGCCGCAGCGCGTATCGGGGTTCAGGGTAGCGTCGTACTACTGGGCGGCCAACTATTTGCGAGTCGCCGCGCTAACGACGCATTCGCGCTAGTTCGCGTTCCCGGATTTGCCGGAGTTCGGGTTTATAACGGCAACCAATGGGTCGGTACGACCGACTCACGGGGAAACGCCATCGTGCCGCGGTTGATGGCGTATCAGCCGAATGCGCTCAGTATCGACGACCGTGACTTGCCGCTCGATGTGGAAGTCGCACATTTACAGCGAACCGCCGTTCCTGTTTACCGTAGCGGCGTAATCGTCGACTTCGACGTGCGACGTATCGCCAGCGCACAACTTCGAATCGTCGACGCACGTGGCGCCGTGATCGAACCCGGTGCGCATGTCCGTTTGGCTGGCGTCGATCGAGATTTTTTAGTGACCGACGATGGTCGTCTTTTTTTGAGCGGGCTGATGCAGCGCAATACGTTGCGTGTAGATCACGAAAACGGTGTCTGTCGCGTCAATTTCGATTTTTCGCCGACCGCAGACCCCCTGCCTGATCTCGGCACTCTCGTCTGCGAAGAGGTGACGCCATGAACCATGCAAAGCACCGATCCCATCGACATCGATGGGCATTGTGTTGGGCTGGGATTGCGGCATGCATTGCACCCGCCGGACATGCGGCTCTCAACTTGTCGTCGTGCAGCGTGAGTAACGCAACAGTCGCGTTCGGCATTTACAACCCGTTGAACCCAAGCACGCTCGACAACAATGCCGGACGAGTCGATTTAAGCTGTCAATCGAGCGGTGCTGGCTCGGTACCCGTCACCGTACAACTGAGCAAAGGGCAAGGCAGCTTCACGGCGCGCACGATGAAGAGCACGAGCAGCGTACTGCTTTACAATATTTATACGAGCGCCACCTACGCGACGGTTTGGGGTGACGGTAGCGGCGGGACGAGCACGCAGTCCGCCGTGTTGACTAAAGCCGCTTCGGCAGCGAGTTGGGTGGTGTACGGCCGGATCCCTGCGCAACAAAAAACCGTCCAACCCGGCGAGTACTCCGACCTGTTGCAGGTTACCGTCTCATGGTGACCCGATGTTGAAACACACCACGCGTCTCATACTCGTCAGCGTAGCGGGCACGTTGATTTTAGTCAGCTCGCTGTGGCTACGCGCGGCAGGTCAACGAAGCAGTACGTCGTTGGGCGTTTCTGCGCGTGTACTCGGCGTCGTGCAGGTTCGCGAGTCATCCATTCCCAAGGTACTCGTGGTGACACCACGCGACGTGCAACGCGGTTATGTCCGAAGCGAGGCGCCAGCAGAACTGCGACTCCTAGTCTCCGATCGATCCGGCGCGATTTTACGGTTTTCGTTATCGGGGCTTGCGGCAAAACGCGTCTTGGTCACAGGTCTTGCCACGCCGATCGAAGTCACGGACGGAAAATCGACAACCGTGAGAATTCCGTATGCGGCGCGCGATGAGCAAATTCTGCGGCTACGATTCTCCGTTTTTCTCGACACAAGCACAGGCGCGGGCGAGTACCCGTTTCCGCTACTGGTCGAGGCACGACAGCCATAAGCTCTTCATTGTTCTATACGACCTCCACTCAAAAACCTTGCGGATTAGCACACGTGTAACCTGTTTTTTTTAATGTGGTTCTGCGTGTGCCTCGGCTCTCCAGTTGCGTCATGAAGCGGAGAGAAAGGGGCAAATCAAAATCGAATTAGCGACACACGCGAGGTTTTTAAGGGGGTGCGTGGCACACGCAGATTCGCGGAAACACTGCGGAATCCTGTATTGGCGTTCCGCACTGGATCGAAGGAGATCTGGGTGTAGACAGAGAGAATGGTGCGGCGATTCGGTCAAAGCGCAGATTCTCGATCGCAGCGCTGGAATTTATCTGCTGAGCGTCTACGTCAAAGATCTGCCGCAAAGCAGATTGGAGTTCGACGGTGATGTACTGAAGCGCCGAGTGGGATACCCGCATATCCACGCGTTACTCGAGTACTCGGCGCACACCGGGATCGCTCGATCGATTATCCGCGGCGGTGCGGAATTTCATGAAGCACTGTTGAGCACGTTCGCGAACCATCTGCTTCATACCGAGGTCGATGCCGATCGCATCATGCCGCCGACGCTCGATCTTTCGGTGCTGCGGACTGGATTTGATTGCCCACAAGCGCAAGCCGATGGATTTATCGCCCTTCAAGTGAAGTCACTGACGCTGATGAGTCCAGATCACACCGTGAAGCTTGAATGCACCGCGATGTCCGATGGCGAACATCGATGCGTCACCGAACTCTTGAACGAAAAGGTGCCCGAGTTGCTCGCTCGGCGCTGGTTGATCAGCTCCGCAAAGATCAATCTCTACTACCCGCGCGAGTCCGGTAAAGCCCGGGCGAGGGTCGTGAGCATTGAGCTGACGAGCAAGGGCCGTCTGAACTTGCACAAGCACGACCGAGCGATGCAGTACCAACTGGAGGGCTATTTAGTCAGTCTCGGTATCCTGAAGCCCCAGCAGACGCTGAGTGCTCACGAAGTTCCGTTGGCGCCCATCGACGCGCGACGCGATCATTAAGACATGACTACGCACGCATCATGGGCGGTGATCTGTCGGCTGTTTGCCGGCGGGACACCGGTTTTTCGCTCCACGCTCACAGCCCCTGAACAGGCGGCATGCGATGCGCTGGGATCGGCGATCAAAGCGACTGGCCCGAACTGTCATCAACACAGCGGTCTTATCGAGCGCGTGGGGATCGGTGGGCGCATCTGTCACTGCCCCGAGTGTGGCGCGGTCAAGATCGCGACGGATGACTTAGCGGCCATTCGGCTCGATGAGAGCTGGCTGCAGCGACAACTCCGGCGAGCGCTTGATATCGAAAGCCACGATGGCGTCACGAAATTGGACGACGGTATTTGGCGCCTTGGCGATATGCGCAGCGACCCAGTGGTGTTATCGCGCAGCGTGCTGCAGGTCGCGTTAAGCCCGAACCTGCTCGATCGCGTTCGCGTGCCGCGCGGCAACATCCGAGTGATCGCCCCGCAAGAGCGAGGGCTACGCGAAGCACCGTTTCCGCCGGGGGTCACCTGGCTGCCGCTTGAAGAGCGATTTACTTTTTACGGCGGAAGAATTTTTTACGTTCAGCCTGGCAAGTCGCTCGCTGAACCGACCGACCCCACTGCGCCGGTTCACGGTCCGTTTTCGGAAGACTTCACCTACGTCACTATTCCTGGGACGCCCTACCCGCTGGTCGAGCTCACAGCGACTCAGGCAGCCATCATGCAGCTGCTGTGGTCATTGCAAGGCAAGAAAGTCGCCGGCAGCGAGATCATGCGCAGAGTCAAAGCCCAGAGCACAAAGCCGATCGACGTCTTCAAGGTGAAATCAGGCCAAAAAGGGAGCGTCGTTCACGCGGGGCGTCACTTTGCATATCGTGCGCTCGTTAAAGCCGATAACCGTGGGATGCATTGGATGCCGTGTGCGGCGACGGCGTAGTGGTGGCCAGATTCGGAATCGAACCAACGACACGCGGATCGTCTGAATCATAGGATTCCTCTATCGATTCAATAAAACCGATTGATTGGTTTCCGGCGATGAACGAGCCTACGATTCGGTTCGTCAATCAAAATCTAATTGAGGACACCGATATGCACGCCACCCGAATCGACCTGCCCGTCAAGACCCGTCAACGCGTCGTCAACCTGCTGAACGCTCGGCTCGCCGCCGCCATCGACTTATCGCTTCAGGCCAAGCACGCGCATTGGAACGTCAAAGGCCCGCACGCACTGGAACGTCAAAGGCCCGAACTTCATCGCTTTGCACGAGCTATTCGACCGCGTCGCCGAACATGCCGAAGAGCACGTGGATGAACTTGCCGAGCGCATCACTATTTTGGGCGGTACGGCACAGGGGACACTGCGTGCCGTCGTTGCAGGCACGAGCTTGAAGGCGTGGCCGGAGAAGGTTGTCTCCGGTCGCCAGCACGTTGAGGCATTGGCGGACGTACTTGCGCAATTTGCGAAGGCGACGCGTGCCGCCATCGACGAGGCCAATGATCTGGGAGACGAAGTGACCGCCGATCTCTTCAACGAAATCACCGCGACGACGGACAAAGACCTCTGGTTCGTCGAGGCCCATTTGCAGGCGGATACGTGACCTTCGATTTTCTAAACCCCTAATTGGTACCGGCGACGTGGCGCGTTCCTTATTTTTTAAATCGGAAATATCGCCTTATCCCCCAACAATCTCCGCCAAAAAAATTTGCGGATTAGTATACGCATAACCTGTTGTTTTTAATTTGGTTCTGCGTGTACTTCAGCTCTCCAGTTGCGCCATTAAGCGGAGAGAAAGGGGCAAATCAAAATCGAACGTAGCGACACAAGCGAGGTGTTTCAGGGGGTGCGTAGCACACGCAGAGTCGCCGAAACACTGCGGAATCTTGCACTAGCGTTCCGCACTGGATCGAAGGAGATCTGGGTGTAGACAGAGAGAATGGTCTTGGATCCGCACTTTGACATTCAATTTTATGTCGAATCCCTGCGGGAGCCTGAGATCTCGGTGGGAACAGAGAGCAATTCCGAGTAACGTTTTTAACCTCCTCAGACTTACTACCACTCTCTACAAAAACTAACGTCCGATCTCGTGATTGAGTAGCGCGGCAAGCCGCCCCGCTGCCTGCGCGATGCGATGTGGCAATACCGGGTTCGCCTTTTTCAGGTAATCGTCCTCGAGCCGTCGGCTCGGTGGGTAGAACCCCGGGGACGCCACGATCCGACAAGACTCCTCGGCCCAGGACGCCGGCGTACCCGTCAAATCGACCTTGCTGGCTAACGCCCCAGCATCCTGCTTGAGTGCCCGCTCGCCGCCCGGCCAATGCGTGATTAATCCGGTGTCCCACAGCCAGTGCAGATTAGAACCGCCACCATAGGCCTGAATCTGGTAGGTGTTGCCACCTTTGTCTTCTCCGTACCCGGCGTGCAGAGGCTGGTGAACGTCGCCCACAAAATGGATCAAGTATTTAAGGGCTCTTAGACGCTCCTCGTCAGGCGCATTAGATGCCAATACGGCCGCCTCGCGCTCGATCGCTCCCACGACGCAGTTTCCGCCGCGGCAGTCCCGGGCCGCTTCGTAACGGCACTGGGCGTTCTCAGGAAGATTGACGTAGTGCCACGGTCCATCCAGGTGAGTCCGATGCTCATCCGCCCATGAGGCCACAGAGCCCATGGTTGCGCCTGGTTCCGCGGCCAGCAGCCGTTGGACCTCTGCCGCCGCTTTGGGATTGAGCTGCCGTTCGGCGAGCTCTGCGACCAGTCGATGCCCCTCTACGCCCCAAGCCCAAGCGCAGGGCGACATGAAAGCCGTTAAAACGATCGCAGCAAGAGTAATTCGCGAGCGCACTGAATCACCTACCCCCAAATCCCGATGGCCCAGTCTAGAACTAAATGTCATCGCCCATTGGACTGGAGCGACACGTGCTGCTGACAAGCGTCGGCGGCTAACACGCTGCCCAGCGGCAGACCGCCGAGCACGATGCTCGCTGAAAGCTTAGACAGATAATCCATCAGCGGGAAATACTACGCTGTCGAAATCTTTCGTGGGTATGACAATGATCCGAGAACCACGCATCGTACCGACTCCCTTGGACCAACTACGCCCGACGCAGATCACCGTCGGCCTACGCGAGGTTCAAGAGAAGCGTGTGCATTGGCGCACGAAACGCGGCAAGTCGAAATTTTTGGGCAACCACCTCATCCCGGTGATACACGGTTTTAAAGATCGACTCTACGTTATCGACCACCACCATCTCGCGCGGGCATTGCACGACGAGGGCGTAGAGGAAGTCGCGATCGCAGTGATCGCCGATCTGCGCCGACTCGATCGTGAATCCTTCTGGAATTTCATGGATGCACGCGGTTGGATGCATCCCTATGACGAGCAAGGCCGACGGCGCTCGTACCGAGAGTTGCCACGGACCGTGGCAGATCTCAAAGACGACCCTTACCGGAGTCTCGCCGGCGAGCTCCGACACGCCGGAGGATTCTCAAAAGACACGACGCCCTTCAGTGAGTTTCTATGGGCCGATTTTCTTCGACGTCGTATCGAGCGCCGACAGGTCGAGCGGCGGTTCAACGCCGCACTGCGCACGGCGTTGCGTCTCGCACGCAGTCTAGAGGCCGACTATTTGCCCGGATGGTGCGGGCCGGTCCGACGCTGATCACGCAGGTTCCTTCGCCGTCAACCGACGCCCGCGTGGTTTAAGAGTTGATTGAAACACTAGCCGCGCATGCCCCCCCAAAAAAAAAGATCGACCGGGCGAATAATGTTCATCCTCGTCTGCAACGAGATCCCCGACTTGTTCAAAGACCATCGTCCGTATGCGCTCTGCGCCGCAGCCG
>RGUL01000046.1 GCA_010027845.1 Gammaproteobacteria bacterium | reverse complement strand
AAGGTCGCCGGGATGTCGTCGCCCGGCGATTCTGCATCGAGCGCAGGCTCGTCGGGCGGATTCGCCATACGATCGATCCATGCGCGTAGATTGCGGCGCGGCGCGATCAACTCGCGAGCCGGCCACGGATCACGTCCCAGGTGGCCATACATGGTCGCGACCAAAGAAAAATCGGCGAGTGTCGGGCGATCGCCCATCAAATATCGATGTTGCGAGAAATGCGTCTCGAGCAAGTCGAGCATGCGGTCGGTCCAACGCATCAATAGCTCGTACTGCTCGACGCGCACACCGACCGGGCGGAGATAACTACGCAGACGGCGCGCCACACGCGCCACCGCATAACGGCGCAACGGCGCGGGAAAACCGGGTAACAAGGCATTGCCGGCGTCATGCTCGAAAAGCGGATAGTTTTCCTCGTGACACCAGCGCGTTTGCATCGCGATCGGAATCCACCACTCATCGCCCCAAGCCTCGAGCCAATAGGCGACGAAGCGACGACGGGGCGACGTCGGCATCACCGGACGTTCGGGAAACCGCCGCTCGAGAAATTCGATGGTCTCACTCGAGTCCTGCATCCACTGCCCTTCGGGCGTGCGCAGCAACGGCATCGCGACCACACCGGTCTTACGGCGTCCGAGCCACAGCAAAACATAGGCATTGACCTCACGGTCCTCGAACGGAATGCGTTTGTAGCGCAGATAGCAACGCACCTTGCCGGCGAAGTACGAGAGGTGCCAGGCATGGAGTTGATAAGGATTCATCCGAATCGCCTCCACATCGAATCGGGTATGAACCCGAAGAATGGTTTGAAGAGTTTCCACGGCCAGCCGGGTACGATCACCTCGCGCTGACCGGCATCGAGTGCGTCAGCGATTTCACGGGCGGCCTGCGCAGCGGGAATTGCAAACGGATATTTGCCGATGTCCGGCATGATTTCGGTCAACACGAAACCGGGCGTGACGTTGCTGACGCGTATGCCGTGACGCGCAAGCTCGATGCGCGCCGTGCGCAAATATGCCGAGAGTGCCGCTTTGCTCGCGCAATACGCACCCTGCGTCGGCACGGCGATCATCGAGGCGAGCGAAGAAATCCCTACCAGGTGACCAGCGCGGCGCGCGATGAATTGCGCTGCAGCGGCATCGAGGCAGGCCAACGCGCCGAGCACGTTCGTTTGGATGATGCGACGATCGACTGCGAAATCGCCCGCGCCGACGCGGGTGAAGCCGTTGATACCGGCATTAGCCACGAAAACATCGACCGCACCGATACGCTCGAACAATCGATCGAGACATGGCCGCACGGAATCGACGTCATCGACATCGAGCACGGCGATTTCGGCAGATGGTGCACCCATGCCCACGATTTCTGCGCGCAAAGACTCGAGCGCGCTCTGTCGTCGCCCGAGTAAACCGAGCCGACAGCCGCGCGCCGCATACTCGAGCGCGAGCGCCCGACCGATACCCGCCGATGCGCCCGTGATGACGACGGTGCGGTTAGTTGGAGAAATAGACATATTCATCACCCGATTGCTGCGGCGCAGCGAGCGTCTTGTCGATGGGAATATAGCCCGCACCCAAAGAATTCCACAGCGGCTTCACTTGCGCGCGATCGAAGCGCTCGAGCTCACCACGCAGCGCGGCGACATCCGCCGGTCGTCGACTCGCAAGGTTTTCGTGTTCGAACGGATCGGTCGCGAGATCGTACAACCACGTCTTCTCGGGGCGGTCGGCAATTTGCATTTTCAAATCGCCGTCGCGGATCGCGAAGTATCGATCGGTACGCCAGTGCAGGGTTCGATGGGGCCGGCCCTGCGCTTCACCACGCAGAAACGGCAGTAAGTCGACGCCGTCGATCACGCGATCGGTCGGAATTTTCGCCCCACCCGCCACGGCGGCCGTCGAAAAAATATCGAGATGACTGGCCGGCGCCGCGAACTTGCCCGGCTTCAAACCGCGCGGCCAGCGCATGTACATCGGTACGCGTATCCCGCCCTCGAAATACGTGGCTTTCCAGCCGCGAAACGGCGCGTTGAGACCGTCGATACCGACCACGTGAGTGCCGCCGTTGTCGCTGGTGAAGATCACCAGCGTGTCGTCGGCGATTCCCTGCTGCTCGAGTGTTTCGAGTACGCGACCGATGTTGCGGTCTAAGGATTTGACCATCGCTGCGTAGACCCGCAGCCGGTGATCTTTGATGTCCGACAACGCATCGTAGTCGGCGCGCGTCGCCTGCAAGGGCGTGTGCGGAGCGTTGTAAGCGAGATAGAGAAAGAACGGTCGATTGCGATTTTGCGCGATGACTTTCACCGCTTCGTCGGTGAAGTAATCGGTCAAATATTTTTTCGGTGCAAACAACTTGCCGTTACCGAAATGCACTCCCCACGGATGAGCCGCCCAGATGAAGCGATCCAGCGGATCGATGTCAGATTCGGCGTTGACGACGTTCGGGTCGTTTTCGGGTAAAAACATCGCCGCGCCGTAGGGCAAAGCCAGCGATTCGTCGAAACCGTGTGCCGTCGGTCGAAATTGCGGCGCGTCACCGAGATGCCATTTGCCGATGTGAACGGTGTGATAGCCGGCACCTCCGAGCACCCGCGCGAGCGTGATTTCTTTGGTCGGCAATCCCAACGACGCCATTTCGGGTTGACCTTGTTCGCGCTCGGGGAAATAAATCGAGTGGTGCAGTTGCTGATCCCCTCGGCGCAGCTGCGTCACGATTTTCATGAAATTTTTTGCCGTCGGGGTGAACTCGTAGCCGTATCGGGTCGGATAGCGGCCGGTCATGATCGCCGCGCGCGACGGCGCGCAGGTCGGACTGCCCGAATAAGCCGTCGTCAGATCGACGCCCTCGCGTGCGAGCCGATCAATGTTGGGGGTTTTGACGCGTCCGGCGTCCAGGCCACCGTGGTTCGACACGTCGTTGTAGCCGAGATCGTCGGCGACGATCAGCACGATGTTGGGTGGCCGATCGGCAGCGGCCGCGGCGGCCTGCGTAGGGCCGTTTTGCCAAACGACTTCGCGCGACGGCTCGGGCCGTTCGCGCATGCCGTAGCGCACCCAGAGTAAGGCGAGGCCGATCCGACCGCCGAGAGCGAAGTATCCACCGACCAGCACGCCCACGACCACGAGCGCCGACCACAGTAGTTTCGATTTGCTCATCGCGACGCCACCCTGCACAAGTCTTGTTCGATCACCCAAAGACGGTCCTGACCCCAAACTGCATCGCAGCCATCGACCCGAAACGACGGCACGCCCCACAAGCCGCAGGCCAGCATTTCTTCGCGATTGCGCTCGGCTTCCCCGCGCCATGCAGCGTCGCGCAGCGCCGCAGTGATTTCCTCTGGCCCAAGCCCCGCTCGCACGCCGAGTCGCGCGAACTGCTGCGGTTCACCGGCGTCGACACCCTCGGCAAATACGCCGCGCAAAAAGGATTCTAAATATTGCACGCCGAGACCCACCTCGATCGCACGATGCAACACGGCCAGACCACGCTCGACCGGTGCACCCACCGGGTCGACGACATCACCGAACGGTAACCCTAGCGATTCGGCCTCGCGCTTGGCATCGAGCAGTATGTATTTCCGTTTCGCGAATCCCACCGGCAGACCGCGCATCACCATCGGCAGCACGAAGCGCAACTTCAAGTCGGCGCCGTAATGACCAGCAAGTCGATGCGCGCGCTCGACGGCGAGCCAAGTGTAGGGGCTGCGTAGCGAACAAAAGAAATGCAGCGCCGGCTTCGAGGTCGCGTGCGAACTTTGCGCATCCCACC
Organism: Gammaproteobacteria bacterium; assembly: GCA_010027845.1. Lineage (GTDB taxonomy): Bacteria > Pseudomonadota > Gammaproteobacteria > Steroidobacterales > Steroidobacteraceae > UBA964. The sequence goes on along the minus strand of RGUL01000046.1, from coordinate 14,678 downwards.
GTAGGCGTGGTGGCGGTGCGATATGGGCCTCGGGTTCGCCGACGCCGACACCGAGACCAGCGGCGCGCAAACGAGACTCTAAGTGATGCAATCGATCGATTCCCCAATACCACTCGCCTTCGAAATGCAGCGTCGCGCCGAGATAGTGACCGAGCCGTTTGCGCAGTTCCGACCCCCGTCGAGGATCGGTGGTGATCCATGGCAACGCGGCGATCGCCCCTGGGTCGGGCTTTAAGGCGTGATGTGCAGCAAGACGCTGCGCATCGCGCACCGACCACACGCGCAACCGCGCAGCGTCGGGCGCCGCCGCCGCATCGGGCGGTGACACGCGATGACACCGTAACTCGATGTGATATCTGCTGCGTAACCGTGGCAACACCGCGGCGAGCAAATGACTGTAGGGGTCGGCATCGTCGTGAAAATAATCGACGCGAGCTGGCTGCACGCCGATTCGGCGCGGCAAAGATTTCAGCCCGCGCATCCAATCGCGACGCGTCGGACTCGTCAGCGTACGACTGAACGCTCGTGATACGAGAACGCGCAGACTCATGGTCTACTCACGATCGATCTAGGGCGCACGCTGAAAGTGCACGACGTCGTGCGTGCTGGGCAACAAAGAATAGGCGTCGCCGTCTCGTGCGACATCGATCGGGCCGACGAATTTTTTCGTGGCATTACCGAGGAATTCATCGTTCAACGCCGTCGTGGGTAACGGCGGCACGATATGGTTCAACACCAAGCGTCGCACCTTCGCCGCAGCAGCCACCATAGCGGCATCTTCCGGGCTGGAGTGGTAGTTTTGGATGTCGCGCATCAATTGCGCGTAGCGCGAGCGCCCGTGCCGGTCGAAACCACGCGCGAGCAGACCTAAAAATTTCGCCGACAGCGCCTCGTGGATCAAAAGGTCTGCACCTTGCGCCTCGCGCAATACGGCGTCGCTACGGCGAGTGTCGCCACTCAAAACGACGAGCCGATCTTTGTATCGCACGCGATAACCGACTGCCGGTGTCACCGGTCCATGATCGACCGTGAACGCAACGACCTCTAAGTCGGGCTCTTTGATGAGAACCATACGTCGCTCGGCGGTCGGAACGGCGAACTCGCGGGCTTCGGCACCGAAGCCTTCGGGCGGAGCGAGGGTCGCACCGTGATGGGTGGTGCGATATTTTTGATCGAGCGAGTACGCCGCTCGAAAACCGGCAACGACCTCTGCGACGCCGGTCGGACCGTATACCGCGAGTGGCCGCATCGCCGCAGCACCGATCCAGCGTTGCATCGCCAGTTCGCCGACGCCGTCGATATGATCGGAGTGGAAGTGCGTCAAAAATACCGCATCGATCCGCGCCGGATTAAGCCCCATCCGCAGCAATCTCGCGGCGCTGCCACTGCCCGCGTCGAACAAGAACATTTTTTTGCCCGCGATCATGACCGTGCATGGTCCGCCGTGCCGGGCGTCCGTGAGCGGCGAGCCCGCGCCGCAGACGAACACGTGTAGTCCGTCGGGCAACACGGCGACTGGATCTTCTTGGGCGGTCAGGCGATCGACGCCGATGGCGACGAGTCGCAGCGCGATTGCGCCGCGCTGCCACCAGGCGAAGGCGGACAACACGCCGATCGCCGCAAGCACGCCGATCATCCACCGGCGGCGCACATCGCTCATGACCGATCCCCCCGTAACGATGAGGGGATATTACGTCATTGTCGCTCGGCGACGATCGAAATGGCGTAGCCCGGTTTGACGGTCTGCGCGCCGATCATAAGTCGCGGCGTCTTGCCGGACTCGTCCAGCGTCATCAACCCGTAGGCCGTGGTGGAGTTGAGATTCGCGAGCGAGCCTTTGCAACCCGTGAACGACAATTTGACGCCGTACGCGTTGAAACGAGCGTCGATGACCGACACCGCCCCGTTGATGACACAGCCGGTGGTCGCGTCCTGCGAAAACACCACGCCCGACGCGTTGAGATTGATCGTCGCGCCACCCGCCGCATTGCGGAAATTACCGGCGACGGCCGCCAAGCTACTCGCTTTTGCATAAGCGCCGTCAAAGGTCAGCGCGAGGTCGCCGGTTTGTGCGGCACCGGTTTTCGGGGTGACCGTCAGCTTCGCCGTAATCGACTTACCCGCTTCGACCGTTCCTTGGAGTCGAGCCGTACCCTGCAAACCGTCCGCAGCCGCCACCGACAACATTCCGTCGAGCTTGCCACCGAAATTCGCAGTCCAACCAAAATATTGAACGCCATCATCGCGCAGGTATTGCGAGGCGCCGTTCTCGGCGATCAAGGCGACGAGCGGCTTGCCCGAAATCGGATCCTTACCCCGCCACAGTCCGCCTTGCATCGGCTTCTTGCCGTCGGCGTACAAGCCGATCATCGCCGGCATCGATCCGAAATTCCCGCTGATCGAAACGGCTGCCATCTTCGGACCTTCGGCCGTCGGTTTGTAGACGACCGACAGCGTGCAATTGGCGCCGGGTGCCAACGCGGTCGTACACGTATTCGTTTGCACGAAGTCAGCCGCGTTCGGGCCCGTGACACTGATCTTCGAGACCGTCAGCGCCGCGTTGCCGCCGTTCGAGATCGTCACCGACTGCGCCGCGCTCTGGCTGCCGGTCGCGAGTTCCGCAAACGACAAGCGCGAGGAACTGCTGACGAATTTCGAACCGACCGCCGTGCCGCTAAATTTTGCGGTCGCCGGACTGCCGATCGCGTTACCAGCGACGACGATCGAACCCGTCTTGTCACCGGGGCTGCGCGGCGCGAACGTCACTTCGATGTCACAGCTCTTACCCGCTGCTAAGGTGTTGCCACAAGAATTCTTAGTCTGAAAATCGAACAGATCGCCGTCTCCTGCACGGATCGGCCCGAGCGAAAAATCGGCCGTACCGGAGTTGGTCAACGTCAACTTTTGCACGGCGCTGGTCGCACCGACGTTGACCGAACCGAACGACAAACTCGAGGGCGACAGCGCGATCTTCGGTGCCGTGCTCGCGATCGAGCCGGCCAAGGAGACCGTGAATTTTTTATCACTAGTCGTGATGTCGAGCGTCGCAGCACGCGCACCCGAGACGGTCGGCTTGAAGGAAATACCGATCGAGCAGCGTTGATTTTTCGCCAAGGCAAAACGACAACCATTCATTGCGGAAAAATCGCCCGCCGCCGCACCCGAGATCGCGACACTCGACACGGTCAATTTGCCATCGCCGGTGTTAGTGATGGTGATCGACTGCGGCGCCGCCGCACGTCCGACCTCGAGCGCGGAGAAGGTCAAGCTCGCCGACGATGCCGTCGCAACCGGCGTGCCGGTGGTCGATTGCGCAAACGCCCACACGGGTGCCATCAAAAGAGCACCGACCACGAATCGGATATTTTTGCGCAACATGGTCCCCTCCAAAGGGATCGAAAAAGTCGACGAGAGCCTTTCTTACGCGCTTGAAAAGCGTTCTGCAAGAAGATCGTTGCCGAGACGAAAGATTGACTATCCGCCGGCACCCCGGCACGCTGCTCGCTCCGCAATTATTTTGCCTTTGAGTCGAGTCTTCCCTTGATGACGACCCCCATGCGGCGCCTGTTTTGGCTCGTACTGCCCATCGCATTCGTGGCGCTTTTTTGCCGCGATCTCTACACCCCGGACGAACCTCGCGAAGCGGCGATGGCCATCACCATGCTGCATCAGGCAGAAAAATCTTTGCCGACGCTCGGCGGCGAACCGTTCGCAGAAAAACCACCGCTGCTGTATTGGCTCGGTGCGGCGACCGCGGCGGTCGCGGGTGACTCGCCGGCAGCGATCCGCGGCGCGAATCTGCTGTACATATTATTGACGGCGCTGGCCATCGCGGCGCTCGTCAGACCGGTCACCACGAACGAAGGCGTGTTCGCTGCCGGATTCATAGCAGTCACCGCATATATTTTGTATCGCACTCAAGTTTGGTTCGCGACCGACGCACCACTCGTCACCGGCGTCGCTATCGCGCTCTTCGGCATGCAGCGTGCGTTCACGTCATCGTCTGCGACGCGCCGCGCGCTGGGTTATGCTGCTTTACACATCGGACTTTTGATCAGCTTCTTCGCCAAAGGCCCTGCCGGTTGGTTGGTGCCCGGCTGCGCATTCCTGACCGTGATCGTCCTCGAGCGACGCTGGCGCGAACTCGTCTGTCGCGAGCTTTGGTTAGGCGGTGTCGTCATCGCGGCGATCGTGAGCGCATGGTTGTTTTGGGTCGCGATGTCACCGGGCGGCGAGCAGTCCTTGCGGGTGCTGCTTTGGTACAACTTGCTTGGCCGTTTCGTCAAATTGGAGGCAGCGGAGCACTTGGTCTACGCGACCGGTCATCAAAACACGCCAATCGAATATTTTTTCAGCTTGCCGGTGTTCTTGTTGCCATGGACGCCGCTCGTGATCGCTGCACTTTTGAAGGCCCCCGACGCGCTTCGACAATTCGGCTCTGCAGCGACGACCTGGCGGATCGGCGTCGGCGCTGTCGTGTTGCCCTTGATCCTGCTCGCGCTGTCCGCAACTGGCCGCGACGTTTACTACGGCCCGGTCGCACTCGGCTTTGCGATTCTCGCCGGACTTTGGGTGGGCGCGGTCGGTCACGACGACGATCGCGGTACGCGAGTCGCATGGACGGCGACCAAAGTATTCGTCGGTATCTTCGCAGCGATTTGTGGTTCGGTCGCCTTGCTCGCGACACTCGCGCCGGCATTTTCGACCGTCGAGTCGGGGTTCCTCGCCGTCGTTGCGGGCATCGGCACGTTCGTTGCCGTGTGGCTGGTGGTGCGTCGCGGCGATGACGGGCGACCGCTGCGATCACTCGCGTTATCGGTCACGGTGTGCCTAACGCTCGTGATCGGCCCGCTCTACCAAGCACTCGATCATTGGCTTTCGCTGCCGTCACTCGCAGCACGCGTACTCGCGTATACGGGCAAAGAACCGCTCGATGTTTACGATCCGGACGAAACCATCACCGCTGTTGCATCGCTCTATATTCCGACGGCGAGCACTGCAGCGATCACTACACCGGCGTCACGCAGAATTCTTTGGTTGGTTCCCGATCGCTCGCGCTGGAAAGCGAAAACGTGGTTTTCTTTTTTGGGTTATCGCGCCGCGCCGCGCGAGCCCGCTCCGCCGGTGGTTTTGCCGACGGTGCTGCAAAATTGGACGCTGGAGTGCGTTTTAGAACGGCCCGGTGGTCGACGCGTCGCGATCGTCGCGCCACCCGGTGCATCGCCGATCACCGGCGTCTGCCGATGAGCGCACGCCCCGCCGCATTCGACACGCGGTGAGGACATCCCGCCCCGACTCGCATCGTTCGATGCGCTAGTCGGGACGGGATATTTAACTAAGATCGATTACGGCGACTTCGGTGCGCCGTGCTTCTTCTTGCCGTGATGCTTGTGCTTGTGGCCGGACGAAGGCACAGCGCCGCCAGCGGGCGGCGACGCGGCCGGGGGCGTGGCAGCAGGCGGCGTGTTGTTACCGGTTTGAGCTTGAGCCACCGTCATGCCGAACAACAGCGAGGCGGCAGCAGCAGACAGGATCGTGGCGCGAATAGCTTTCATTGCAATGACATCCTTCAAACAAGAGTCCGAACTGGACCCGAGTAATTCGACCATACTTCCGTTGCATATATCCGCGCTCGACATGCGAATTTTTGTAAAGATCGTGCCGTGCCTATGGCAGGATGTACCGCATGAAATTCGCAGTGTTTGGTGCGACGAGTGGCACCGGTCGGGCCTTCTGCGCCGAAGCACTGGCCGGCGGCCACACCATCGTGGCGCTCGCGCGGGACCCCGACAAACTCACGCTTGAGAATGGGACAGCCGAAGTTCTACGAGGCGATGTGCTCGATCGCGTTGCCGTCGAGGCGGCGGTCGCGGGCTGTGACGCCGTGTTTTGCACCATCGGCGCCAAGCCACGTGATCCTGCAGGCTTGTGCTCCGACGGCACGCGAAACATCGTCGCGGCGATGGAGCGGCACGGCGTTCGACGGCTGGTCTGCGTCACCGGCTGCATGGTGGGTCATCCACCGGAATTGATGCGCGGCACGGTCTACCGCGTTTTACGCTGGCTCGAGATCGGCTTCATCAAAAAAATGGTCGACGATCGCCGACTCCAAGAGCAGCTCGTGCAGCGCTCGCCGCTGAACTGGACGATTCTGCGTCCGCCCCGGCTGACCGACGGGGCTGCGACCGGGCGTTACGTGTTGGGCCCGTCGATCGTCGTCGGCCCCGGGGCCGTCGCGGCGCGCGGCAACGTCGCTAAAGCAGCCCTCGCACTTTTGACATCGGAAGAGTTCTCTCGCGAGGGTGTGGCGATTTTCGACGACCCGACCATCGTTACTTAATCACTTCACCGCCCTTCATCACGAAGGACACTTTTTCAAGCGCGCGGACGTCGGCGATCGGATCCGCATCGACCGCGATCAAGTCGGCGTAGGCATCGGTCGCGAGCGAGCCGACTTGACGTGCGAGCCCCAGCGCATCGGCGCTGTTCACCGTAGCCGCTTGGATGGCCTGCATCGGCGTCATGCCATAACGAACCATCACCGCAAATTGACGTGCGTTGTCGCCGTGCGGATAAATGCCGGCATCCGTGCCGAAGATCATCGGAATCCCCGCCTTCAACGCACGCTCAAAATTGCGGCGCTGAATTTCACCGATCATCGCGTCCTTGCGAATGAACTCCGGCAATTCGCCGCGACGCTTCGATTCGCTTTGCGTGTAATCGGTGTTGTAAATGTCCATCGAAAAATAAGTTTTGTTCTTACGCGCGAGTTCGATGCCCTCGTCGTCGACCAAACTCGCATGCTCGATCGTATCGACACCTGCACGCAGCGCGATCTTGATGCCGTTGGCGCCGTGCGCGTGCACTGCCACTCGTCGTCCGTGCATATGCGCCTCGTCGACTAGTGCCGTGACCTCTTCGGCCGTGAATTGCTGTAGACCCGGTTGCGTGCCTTTCGAGAACACGCCCCCCGTACCGCAATATTTGATGACGTCCGCCCCGTAGCGAACGTTTTGCCGGACTGCTTTGCGCACTTCGTCCGGACCGTCGGCCGTGCCCAAAGATGTTTGTTTGAATTCCGGGGCGAGCAAATTACTGCCACAATGTCCGCCGGTGATGCCGATGCCCGGACCGGACACGATCATGCGCGGACCGGGTACGTCGCCGGCGTTGATCGCATCGCGCAGCGCGACGTCCGCATAGCCGTCGGCACCGAGATTGCGGATCGTCGTGAACCCCGCGAGCAACGTCCGGCGCGCATTCGCTGCGCCGATCAACGCGAGCCGCGGAATCGAGATTCCGAGTCGCTCGTAACGCAACACCGTCGGGTCTGAAGTCACGTGGGTGTGGGTGTCGATCAAACCCGGCAGCACCGTCGACTTCGACAGATCGATCGTGCGCGCGCAATCGCGCAACGCACCCTCACGAAATGCCCCAACGGCGAGTATGCGTTCGCCGTCGATACGCACAATTTGATCGCGTAACACCTCACCCCGTTCGGGATCGATCAATTTTCCGGCGCGGATACCGACCGTGCAGCGCGGCGCGTTCGTCGTCGACGTTGCCGCCCCGGAAGGCGCCACCGCGCTACCGACGACGGCGATCAATGAAATCAGCAGTGCATATTTGTTAGTCATGGTAGAAATCATACGACACCCATCGGCCATCAGGCTCACGAATCAGCCAACCATCGGTACGCGCCGCCACGTCCAAGATCGCCGCCGTCTCCGAATCGGCTAACCCGTCATATTGAGCCGGTCGATATCGCATCTGAAAACTTGCGATCACCCGACGCGTCGCCTCGTCGAAGGTTCCGGTGCGCGGCGTTTCATAGCCGACGGCCGCGAGCCGCTCTTGAAACCAGACCGCATTCGGCGGCGTCGGTCCGAGCCGTGCCCGCGACGCGTCGATCAGCATAGGATCGGGCCACGGAATCAACCCCGCCTCCGCCAACCGCCGCCAAGGAAATTTAGGACCGGGGTCGGTTTTACGTTGCGGAGCGATGTCGCTGTGCCCAAGGATTCGATGCGGCGCGATCGCATGTCGACTCGCGATATCTTTGACGAGTGCGAGTACGACGTCGATCTGCGCCGCAGGATAGTCCGCGAAGTTCACGCCCGACTCTGCATCGTCCCCCATGTTCACGATCTCGATACCGATCGACGTCGCATTCAACGCCGTATCGTTTTGCCAGTAGCTCTTACCCGCATGCCACGCACGACGATTTTCGTCCACCAATCGGTGGATCTTCGGTGGGTCGACGCCGACGAGGTAATGACTGCTGACGCGGCGATCGCTTTTACCGTCGGTCAAGACGCGCACGGAATTGCCGAAATCGAGTTGCGTGAAGTGGATGATCAAATATCGAACACGACTGTCTTGATTCGGACTGCGAATACTTGTGTCGATCGCGCAGCCGGAGAGAATGATCGCGATCGACAGCAACGCGATCTGCAGCAACGTGCGGCGCATACTCATTTCAAACTGCTGCGTGTCAAACCCGCCCGCAAGACGAGCGCCGCAAGTTCGGCGTTGAAGCGCTGCGGATTTTCAGCGGACGGGAAATGTCCGTCCCCGTCGTAAACGGAGAGTTGCGCGGCCGGCAACGCCGTCACGAGCGCCCGGCATTCCTCGATCGGCCATTCGCGATCCCGGTCGCCCATCGCCAACCAAACCGGCATGGTCAAAGTCGGCAGCAAATCTTCGTTGTGCACCGGCAAAGTTTTCATCGCGCGTCGAACGTATCCGGGCTGCATCAGGCCCGTCAAAAACGCTAACTCATCGAGTTCCGTGGGTAATTCTTTGGCGACGAGCCCACTCGCCATCGCACGGTAACCTGCGATGTTATCCTCGAGATCGGCCGACGCACGCAAGCGCGAACCGGCGAGCAGCCGATCGGTGTCGACACCCGGCGGACGCGTAACAGTACGCAAGCCCGCGAGCGTGCCGGTGAAGTCGATCGCGGCGATTTTTCCGATTCCATGATGTCTCACGTACGACATCAGTGCGTGACCACCATAAGACCACGCGACGAACACCGCGCGATCGACCTGCAGGGTTCGCAATACTGCATCGATGTCGTCCGCCCAAATTTTCGACTCGGCATAATCTTCGCTGCGCCACGGTTTACCCGAGGCGCCATGACCGCGTAAGTCGAAAGCGATCAAGCGATGGTCGCGTGCCAACGTCGAACGTAACTGTGGCAGCCACGCCAAATGACTTTGCGACATTCCGTGGATGAAGACGATCGTCGGACCGCGAGGATTGCCGGTTTCGATCGTTTCGATCGGCACTCCACCCGCCCCCTCGACGGTTCGGTGCCGAAACGTGAGCGTCGGCGTGCGGACGCTGACGCGGTCGCCGAAGGCGCTGCCGAGCAAAAGTTTTTCGCCGTCATGCACCGCGACCGATGCGCCGGGTGTGTGCGCGCCGTCGTCTTCATGTATCACCTCGACGAGACCTTCCGGCGCAGTGATCTCGGCGACCGCAAACGGAAACCCACAGGGTTTTGCAGCCGACGGACGGCACGGATCAACGCCGGTCACCGGCACGCCCGTATGACCCGTCACCAAAAAATGATCGTTGCCGTCCGGTGCGACGTTGTCCGGTTGCAGTGGTAATTCGATACGTCGCGCCGCACTCTTGCCGCTTAAATCGATCAGTTTTAACGCTTGGTCGAACGTTCCTGCTACCGCCAGCCACCGCCCATCGCCCGAGAGCGAGACCCCGTTGGCAAACGACACGTCGGTATCCGCGACCTTCTGCCAGGGCCCGCTGCCACGCCAACGAATCGCATAGCCTGTCGGCAGCCGCGCTCGGAATTTTTGACGTAACTCTTCGGCCGCTGCCGGGGTGGACGCGCGGGTGAACATGTGCGTCGCGTAAAGCGTGCCGTCATCGGCCAACGCAACGTCGTTCAAGGAATATTTCGCCGGCACGTCGACACACGCGCGCCAAGAGAGATGCGGCGTATCGCGATCGAACTTGACGTCGAACAGTTCGACTCTTTGCGGCGAGTGTTTATTGATGACGGCAGCGCGACGCCCTTGCGCGTCGATGGCGATGCCCCCTGCGTCGATCGTCCCGTGTTCGCCTTTGCAGTGCGATGCATCGGCCGCAACCGCGACGACACGACGCTTCGTGTCGTTTTCGAGAAACACGAGCGGCGCACGGGGATCGGCTTGCGCGACGAGTATCCAACGAGCGCCCGTGGACGTCGTGAGCATCGCGAGATCCTCGGCGCGGTCGAAGCCGCAATGGTCGGCCGAATGTCGATCGCATTCGGGTATCGGGCCAGCCGCCACGGCCATGCGCGCGGCGAACGACAGTGCCGCGAGCAATCCGAATATCAACGCACGCCTAAATCCCACATCGCCTATCCTGCCACGAGATGGGCAAGGAACGGCACCGATTGCGCCTCCGGAAACACTTCACGATCGATATGGCGCTGCGGAACTTGAAGATGATCGCGCAGCACGGTCTTGAACACCGAACGCAAATCGGTGGTCGGTCGTAGATCACGCCCCTCGAACAATGCCTCGGGCGCGAGACCCGGCCAGTCGGCGAGAATTCGCCCGCCTCGCACCGCGCCACCGAGTTGCCGATCTGCGCCAATTCCGTCGGCCGGGCACCGAACCCGAATCGGTTGGCTGCGATCACGCGTTCGGTCGAGTGACTCATCGATCGATGCCTCCAACCTCGATCCTACGCCGACCCCGACCTCGTTCAATCAAAGATTTGTGAAGTTAGTCGGCTGCGCTGATGATCATTTGGTTTTACGAGATGCACAGATCGGGTTCAGCTCCTGTACGGGCAACCACTTACCACCACTCAATTTGGCCATCGCTCCGTCGGGCCAGGTGTAGGTCCAGCCGTCCTTGAACGGAACGCCGTCGGTCGCCATGCCGCGTGGGTCCGGTAACGGCGAAGGCATACGCGCGGCAATTTTTGTCGGTATCGACACGAGGCGTAATTTCTTCAGCCCATCGAGCGCAACACGCTCGCCGTTAGCGTCCGTAAACTCGATCGAGCGTTTTCGCGAGTGGATGAAGCCACTACAAGCGTAATAAACGGATCCGTCGGCCTCGATTTTTTTGGGCGGCATCGAATAGTCGCCGCAGGCTGCCAGCGACATCCAAACCACAGCTGCAGAAAGTAGACGGAACACGCGCATGCTACGAACGATACTGCAGTCGTTGCGAGTTGCGAATAGACTGGCGACGAATCAAGGGCGTAACTCGCCGGTCAAGGCGCAGGGACCGCGCCCATCCCCTCTAAAATTAAATTCGGCAAAATCGAATCGTCCCAGTCGGGACGATTCGTACGTCCGGTGCGGACAATCACGAGCTGACGCGACGGAACCACGTAGACCCGGTGTCCGCCGCCGCCATCAAAGAACAGCACGTCGTTCGTGAGATACGGTCCGGAGTGCAACGCGCCGATTTCGGTGTTGGCATTATAAATCCGTTTGCCCGATTGCGGCGCTCCCAGCCAAAGGTGATAACCATAATTCGAATTTTTTGCAGATGGGGCCGTCGCGGCGTCGATCCAGGTCGCAGGCAAGATTTGCCGATCATCGACGCGGCCGTGGGACGCGAGCATCACACCAAGTCTTAACCAATCCCGAGGCCGGGCGACGAAATATGAATAGGCGCGCGGTGTTCCACCTGGACGATCCAACCAAACTCTCGCATCTTTGGCGCCTAGTGGTTGCCATAAGCAGCTCGAGACGTATTCTGCGTAGCGTCTTCCGGTCGCACGCTCGATCACGGCTAACAATAGTTGGGTGTTGATACTGTTGTAGTTGAAGGTAGCCCCGGGGACTTTTTCCAGCGGAAAGATCAAGGCTGCTTTTTCGATATCGGGCCCTAAAAATGTTTGCAGTACGCGCGAGTCGCGTTTTTGATCACGCGAGTAGTTAAATCTTTCGTGGTGCAACCCACTCGTCATCTGCAGCAACTCACGCACCGTCACCGATTCGTAGGCCGTACCGCGCCACTCGGCGATATACCTTGCCACGGCATCGTCCACTGACTCGATCGAACCGCTAGCGACTGCGCACCCGACCGCGAGCCCGGTGACGGATTTCGCCATCGAATAAGTTTCGGACACGTCATCAGGCCCGCGTCCGCCCCAATACCGCTCGTATTCGATCGCGCCGGCGCGCCAAATCAAAAGCGATGCCGATTCGGTTTTTTCGGCATAAGTTTCTGCTGCGGCGATCGCCTTGGACGTTATACCCAGTTGCGCAGGGTCACGATGTGGATACTCGCCGCGAAAGTCACCACGGACTACTTCCGTCGTGTCCAGCCATCCCGGCAACGTCAAAGGTGTCTGGTTGCCGATCGTCTGCCAGCGCGTGTCGAAGCGTTCCGCGTCGGTTGCAGTGGTAACGGTTTTATTCGGCGGCTTCGGCAACGGTTTACGCGGCGTCGACTCGGCACGTTGCGTCAAGGCGCGTAAAATCACGTTCGGAATGAACGTGTTATCCCATTCCGGTTGGTCCGAGGGCGGTCGATCACCCGTGCGCACGATCACGAGATTCTGCGACGGCACGATCCAGACGATTTGCCCGTTCATACCGTCGAACAACAACAAATCGTCGGCGAGATACGGCTCGGAATGATACGCGCCCGGGCGCGGACGCAAGTTCGCAGGCGAATCCGGGCGGTGAAACAAGCGTCGTTGTGCATAAGGCTGGCCGAGCCACGCCATCAACCCGAAATGCGGATTATTTTTCGACGGCGTGCGCATCGCATCGACCCAACCGTCCGGTAATACCATCCGATCACCGACACGACCGTGATTTGCGACCAAGATGCCGATTCGCAGCCACGCTTCCGGTGGCAGCATCAAACAACAGCCGCCGTGCGGCATACCGCCCGAGCGATTCACCCAGATGCTACCGCCGGGCGCACCGATCGGCTCGAGAATCGCGCGCGCAAGATATTTTGCATATCGTTGACGTGTCGAGCGCTCGATCAAATGAGGCATGATATCGGCGGTGATATCGCTGTAGTCGTACGCGCTGCCGGGCTCGAACTCTAGTGGGATTTCTTTTAATAAAACTCGATCCCAATGCGGATCGAGATACCGACGAGATTGCACGCTGCCGACACCACCTGGCCCAAACCACATCAAGCCGCTCGACATTTGCAGCACGTTACGAATCGATATTTTTTCTTTTGGGGTCCCCTTCCACTCGGTAATGTAGTCGGCCACGGAATCGTCCAAGGATCGAATGTGTCCGTCACGAATCGCGGCGCCCACCAATAGCCCGCCGAGCATTTTGTGCAGGCTGCGCGAATTCACCGCCGTTGCAGCATCGCCGCCCCAATACTGCGCTGCCTGTAGACGCCCCTGATGCCAGATCAGAAGGCTGCTCGAACGGTTGTGTTGCGCATACTCGAGCGCTCGACCGAGCCCCGACTCGGGGATCGTCCGCTCCTCTGCTGGTGCGACCGGAATGAATCCGGCATGCCGACCGCCGACGATCTCGGTCGGTGAATAGGTGTCGACATCACCCGCCCCGCCGCTGCTTTGCAGCGCCTCGTATCGCTCGCGATAAGTTGCATCGCTAGCGCAGCCCGCGAGGCACAGTGCAGCCGCCAGCGTCCAAAAAATTTGGCGAGCAGTCGCGGTGGTCATGCGACTGCCGAGATGAATTGCCACGGCGACTCCGCGGAATAAAGTTGCTGCTGCGGATCGCGTTCGCCAACATGGCGTTCGCATCGTGCGGACTCGATCGCAAAACCCGCGCGCGCTGCTAGCGCAACGTAGTCTATGTGCGTGAGGTGATGCCCGAAAGTTTCGTTGTTATTCCAACTCTCCCAGTTGGTCATGAAATTCTCGAACACCGAATTTCCACGCGCGATTTCTAGATGAAGCATGACGCCGCCCGGTTTCAATAGTCGGCGGCACTCGGTGAAGATCTTTGGCAACGCCCGCGCCGAGGTTTCGTGCAGCATAATGTGCGAGACGACCAAATCGAACGAGGCCGACGGAAAATTCGTGCGCTCGGCATTTTGTTGACTGAACTGTACCGAAACACCGAGCGACTCGGCCCGCTGATGCCCGTAACGTAATTGCGGCGCAGCAACATCGATCGCCTCGACTCGCGCAGTCGGAAACCTTCTCGCCCATGGCAAAGTGCTGTTGCCGATCGCACAGCCCATATCCAGAATTATCTTTGGGTTCTTTTTAGGGAAGGATTTCAAAAAATGTTCGATTAGTAGCTCGCCGAGAAACTCGTTACGACATCCCATCGCACCGTTCGAGTAAACGTCGAGCCCGAGATCGTAGATTGCACCGGCCGCTAGATCGGTGTTCATGAACTCCGTGTGATACCCACCCGGCTGCAGATGTATGTCGACGACACGGTGGTAATCGGGAATTTCCAACGACGCGTCGAGGCTTAGCGAACCGAGAAGTTTTCGCGATCGTCGGTTCGCGTTCAAGCGATCGAGATCACGTTCGACCGCATCGATCGTCGCGTCCCACATCCGCTCCTGACTGCAACGCTGCAAGGCACTCCAAAATTGATAAAACGGTTCGCACTCCATCACCGATCGAACTTCAGAATAATGCGAGGGCTTTCGACCGTGGCGTTCCACGAACCGTGGTTCTACGACTTTTGAGTACAGTTCATGATTGCCGGGCATTACACGACTGGATAAGTG
>RGUL01000045.1 GCA_010027845.1 Gammaproteobacteria bacterium | reverse complement strand
ATCCACGAATCGCCTGTTCGAGGAAAGCGTCGGCCGGACTTCCGACACTTGCGAGACCATTGAGTTCCAACTGTAGATAGATTCCGGTGTCGCGACTGCCGGTGCGGGTCGAGACATAGCGGCGACCGACCAAGCGCAGTCGCCAACAACAGGCCTTGAATTCGAGTCCGGCGAACCGGTCGAGTGCGTTTTTTTCGTTGAGATCGTAGACCACGCGCGCGAAGGCGTTGAACTGCCGACCGAGCGGCCAGACCCCCGACAGTTCGCTCTGCTCGAGTTTGCCGCGTTGTTGCCGGTAGGCGAAGTTGAGCGCGCGGTCGGCATCGGGGCGGTAGCGCAAGCGCACGTGCGTGCGTTGCGATTCGCGTTGTTGCGGATTCCACTGCAAACCGAAGTCGACGTTCCAATCGGCCCAAGCCGATACGCCGAGTTGCGCGACCAGATCGGATTTCGCACGCGTCGCTTGTGGCTCGTCCGGCAAACGCACGCGCGGCGTCTCGAAATAAAAAGTTTGTCCGAGCGTCGCACTCAAAAGTCTGCGGCCGCTGTCGCGTGCGTAGATCTGCGAGGTGAAGCCGACGCTCGCTTGGTTCGCATCCGAGACGCGATCGGCACCGATGTAGCGATTGCTGCGAAAGAGTTGGACGAAATCGAGGTCGGGCACCAGCGTATCGAACACGGGCAAAGAGTCCTGTGCGCGATAGGGTGTCCAAAGATAGAGCAGGCGCGGCTCGAGCGTGACGCGCAGCGTCGAGTCGGGCGGTGCGCGCTCGAGCAAAAGCCCCGCGTCGAACGACGCGTAGGGCAGCGAGCGCGACGGTGTTTTCGCGCCCGGCGTATCGCGCAGCGCATATTGCGTATAACGCAGCCCCGCGCTTGGCCGGAGATAAAAGCCGGGTTGCAGATAATCGAGCGTCACCGATGGCGCGACATCGGCGCGCCAACCACGCACACCGCTGCTGCGATCGAAATTCGCGAACTCTCCGGCGAGCGCGTATTGCCATTCACCGCTACCGCCGGCGCGCAGACGTCCGTCGAGCGTCAAGCGTGGCAGGCTCGAATACGGGCGGTCGAGTTCGGCGAGACTGCGATCGATGGTTTGAAATTGTTCGAACTCACCGCGTAAACGCCAAGTGTCGTCGCGATATTGCAGCGCGGCGACGCGACGCAGGAACGTCGTACTCGAGCCCTGCGTGTCGCGTGCGAAATCTTCAAAGTATTGGCTGTCGCTCACCGATTGCGCATCGAGATCGAACCGCCAGCCGGCCGGTAATTCGCTGCGGTGTTCGACTTGCAGCCAATTGCGATCGTTGCGCGTCAGCCGATCCGAGGGCAAATAGGCGAGGTGTATGCTGCCTGCATGGTGCGTAGTCAGGTAGCGAAACTTCGCATCGAGATCGAGGCCGCGGCGACTAAACAACATCGGCTGTAACAACAAGTCGTAGTTCGGCGCCAGATCGAAATAATACGGGGCAGCGAACTGCACGCCGCTGCGCGTGCTGTGACCGAGATTTGGGAACAAAAAGCCGCTCATACGCTGCGCGCCGAGCGGAAACGAGAGATAGGGCAAACGCAGGATCGGTACGCCGAGAAACTCGATCGCCGCGTCGCGGCCCGTGCCGATGCGACGGCGCGTGTCGAGATCGAGGTTGCGCGCGCGGATGCGCCACGCGGGTTCATCGGCCGGGCAGGTGCTGAACCAAACATCCGACAGTCGTAGATGACCGTCGAGATCGAGCGCGAGCGAGCGCGCCGCGCCGCGCGACGGCTGCTGCGGTAGCTCGAATTCCGCAGCCTCGAAATCACTGCCGCGCGCCGGGTCGTAACGTCCGGAGCCGCCGCGCGCACGGACCACCGGATCGCGATAACTCACCGCGCCGCGCACCGCGAAACTGCGGCTGCGCGAATCGTAGGCGACGTCGTCGGCGGTCAGTTCGCGCTCGCCTTGCACGATGCGCACCGCGCCGCGTAGCGCCGCATCACCGCTCAACTCCAGCGTCGCGCCGTCGGTGGTCACTTCGATCGGGGCCGCGGCGCGCGCCGCGTCGAGGGCGGGCGTCGCGGGTGCGAGATTCGGTGTCGGGACGATTTGTGCGGCGCGTTCGGCCGAGGGCGCCGGGCAGCGATAGGTCTGCGGCTCGGCCGCATGCGCATCGAGCGCACCGGCGATGAGCCAGGCGACGACCCCGGCGAAAATGCGGTGCGACGACGGCATGGAGGCGGCCATTATAATGGCGCCCCTTTGCTGCGCCCCGCGGATTTCACGATGACCCCCGACGTACGCCGCCCTGACGGGGCTACGGGCGACGCCCGACTCGAGTTGCTGCGCGACTGGCTCGCCACCGCGCTCGGACTCGGCACGCCCGCCGTCGTGCCCGCTTCGGCCGATGCGAGTTTTCGGCGCTATTTTCGCGTGCGATTGGCGGACGGCACGCGCATCGTCATGGACGCGCCGCCCGACAAAGAAGACATCGAACCTTATTTACGCGTCGGTGCGTTGCTGCGCGGTGCGGGTGCGCGGGTGCCGCAGGTGTACGCGGTCGATCGTGTGCAGGGTTTCGTGTTGCTCGAGGACTTCGGCGCGACGTCGTTTCTCAGCGAAGTGCGCAAGCCCGGGCGTGCCGAAGCTTTGTACCCGCGCGCGCTCGCCGCACTCGCGGACTTACAGGCGCGTGGCGCCACCGCCGCTCTGCAACTCGCGCCCTACGATGCAGCAGTGTTGCAGCGTGAGATGGCCTTACTGCCCGAGTGGTTTTGCACGCAACATCTGGCGCGCGCACCCGATGCCGAGGAGCGCGAACTGTTCGCGCGTACCTTCGATTTTTTGGTCGAGGCGGCACTCGAGCAACCGCAAGTGTTCGTGCATCGCGATTACCACTCGCGCAATCTGATGGTGATGCCGGGCGATGCGCTCGGCATGATCGATTTTCAAGATGCGTTACGCGGACCGATCGGTTACGACCTCGTCTCGCTGCTCAAAGATTGTTACATCGCCTGGCCGCGTGCGCAGGTGGTCGAGTGGTTGCGCCGGCACCGTGAATCTTTGCGACACGCCGGTTGCGATGCCGCGATCGGGGTCGACGACGAGCAATTTCTGCGGTGGTTCGATCTCATCGGCGTGCAACGGCACGTCAAAGTGCTCGGTATTTTCGCGCGGCTCGCCTGGCGCGATCGAAAGTTCGGCTATCTCGACGATCTGCCATTGACGCTGCGCTACGTGCAGGAGAGTTGCGCGCGGTATGCCGAACTCGCCGAGTTTGGCGCCTGGCTCGAGCGCCGTGCAGCGCCCGCCCTCGACGCCGCGAACGCACGCGCGCGGTCCGGCGCATGACAAGGCTCGTGCGATGAAGGCGATGATCCTCGCTGCCGGCCGGGGCGAGCGGATGCGACCGCTCACCGACGATCGTCCTAAACCCTTGCTGGAGGTCGGCGGCCGTTCCCTGCTCGCCTGGCATTTGATGGCGCTCGCCCGCGCAGGAATCGAAGAGGTCGTGATCAATCTCTCGTGGCAGGGTGCGAAGATTCCGGCGGCACTCGGTGACGGCAGCGCATTCGGCTTGCGCATTCGGTACAGCGACGAGGGACCGGTCGCGCTCGAGACCGGCGGCGGCATCTTTCGCGCCTTACCGATGCTCGGGCCGCAGCCTTTCTTACTCGTGAACGGTGACGTGTGGTGCGACTACGATTTCGCGCGTGCACCGCGCCTCGATGCCGAGGCCCTTGCGGCGCTCGTGTTGGTGCCGAACCCGTCGCAACATCCGCGCGGCGATTTCGGGCTGGCACGCCGCCCGTCGACCGCAGTCTCGGCACCGACCGGGTCGCACGACGTCATCGACGCGCCCGACGTGACACCGCGCTACACCTACTCGGGGATCGGCGTATACCGTGCCGAATTCTTTGACGGTTGCATCGACGGGCGCTTCCCACTGTTGCCTTTGCTGCAGCGGGCCGCGGCGGCCGGCCGTTTGCGCGGCGAGTTGCACCAAGGCGCTTGGTCCGACGTCGGCACGCCGCAACGCTTGCGTGAACTCGACGATCGCTTGGGCTCCGCAGCCGTGGGCTGAACGGCGCGCGACGCGTAGAATCACGGCATGAGCGACGAGCGTAAATCCGGTCGAAAATACGTCACCGCACAAGGTTTCGCGGCGATCCGCGACGGCATCAAGGCGAGCGGCGCGGCACCCGTGCGCGTGCCGGGTGGCAAGCCGCGGTGGTTGAAAGCGCCGCTCGCGGTCGGCGTCGGTTTCGACACCGTTCGTCGCACGGTGCGCGAGCATCGGCTAGCGACAGTCTGCGAAGAAGCCAAGTGCCCGAACATCGGTGAATGTTGGAACGCTGGCACGGCGACCATCATGCTGATGGGCGAGGTGTGTACGCGCGCCTGCCGCTTTTGCTCGGTCGACACCGGCAATCCGCGCGGTTGGCTCGATGCCGATGAGCCCCAAAATACTGCGCGCACCGTGCAACTCATGAAGCTACGGTACGTGGTTCTCACGTCGGTCGATCGCGACGATCTGCCGGACGGTGGCGCCGCACATTTTGCTGCCACGGTTCGCGCCATCAAAAGCTTATCGCCCGCAACAGCGGTCGAAGCACTCACACCAGATTTTTGTGGTGTGTTACGCGACATAGAGACTGTGGTCGATTCCGGTTTAGAAGTGTTCGCGCAAAACGTCGAGACGGTGCGACGCTTGACGCATCCGGTGCGCGATCCGCGCGCTTCGTACGAGCAGACGCTTGCCGTACTCGCGCACGCCAAGCGTCATCGCGCCGACGTGTTGACCAAAACGAGCCTCATGCTCGGTCTCGGCGAAACCGACGACGAGATCGTCGCGACGCTCGACGATCTGCGTTCAATCGATGTCGATCTTTTGACGCTTGGTCAATATTTGCAGCCGACCGCGAATCACCTGCCCGTCGAGCGTTTCGTTTCGCCCGAGTCGTTCGACCGTTACCGCGAGCTCGCGCTCGCGCGCGGCTTTCGTGAATGCGTGTCGGGTCCTTTGGTACGCTCGAGTTATCGCGCCGAGCAGGCGCTGGCCGGTAACAACGCCGGCGTCGACAACACGCGTCTCGCCGAGCTCGCGCGCAGCGGAGCGCCGCGCGAATCGACGTGAACGTCGGGTCGGCTTTCGCGCCGCTGGTGCGTCGGCTCGGCTGCGAGCCGTACGAACCGGTATTTCGTGCCATGCAAGAATTCACCGATCGGCGCGACGCCGACACGCCGGACGAAATTTGGTTGCTCGAGCATCGCCCCGTGTTCACGCTCGGCATGAATGCCGACCCCGCGCATGTGCTCGCACCCGGTGACATTCCGGTGGTGCGGGTCGATCGTGGTGGCCAAGTCACGTATCACGGACCGGGCCAACTCGTGATCTATCCGCTGCTCGATTTGAAACGTGCCGGACTCGGTGTGCGTGACCTCGTGACGGCGCTCGAACGCACCGTCATCCAATACGTTTCGCGCTACGGTATTACGGCCGACACGCGGCCGAAAGCGCCCGGTGTGTACGTCGGCGATCAAAAATTAGCGAGCGTGGGCATACGGGTGCGTCGGGGTGCGAGTTATCATGGCCTGTCGTTGAACGTACAGATGGACCTGGAACCGTTTCAACGTATCAACCCCTGCGGTCATGAGGGGCTCGCGGTGACGCAGTTGTCGGCGCTCGGTGCGCCCGCTGATGTGCCGCGCGTGGCCGCCGAGGTCGTGCCTGACCTGCTGCAGATGCTGTCGAGGAACACCCATGCCCAGAAATGAAGATTTGGAAACCGTTCGCCGACTGCTCGCGTACATCGGCGAAGATCCCGATCGTGAGGGTCTGCAAGAAACCCCGGAGCGGTTTTTGAAGGCGTGGGAGGAATATACCCGCGGCTACCGTGAAAAACCCGAAGATATTTTGAAGTCCTTCGAGGACGGCGCGCAGAGCGTCGACGAGATGGTGATCGTGCGCGACATCCCCGTCTATTCTCTGTGCGAACACCACCTCGCGCCGTTCTTCGGCCGCGCGTACGTCGGCTACGTGCCAGACAAACGAATTTTGGGGTTGTCGAAGATTTCGCGTCTGGTGGAAATTTTCGCGCGCCGCTTGCAGGTGCAAGAGCGTCTGACCAACCAGATCGCCGACGCACTCGATACCCATCTGCAACCGCTAGGTGTTGCGGTCGT
Organism: Gammaproteobacteria bacterium; assembly: GCA_010027845.1. Taxonomy (GTDB): domain Bacteria; phylum Pseudomonadota; class Gammaproteobacteria; order Steroidobacterales; family Steroidobacteraceae; genus UBA964. The sequence continues at coordinate 14,025 of RGUL01000045.1, read as the reverse complement.
GATCGAGTGTCGTCATATGTGCATGGAGTCGCGCGGTGTGCGTCACACCGGCACGGCGACCGTGAGCTCGGCGCTGCGCGGCTCGATCAAAACCAATCCCGACACGCGACGCGAATTTTTGTCATTGATCGGACGCTGAGCGTCAGATCACCATCAACACGCCTTCGGTCGCCACGAGTTCCTGCACGAGCGCGGTCACCTGCTCGCGACTGCGCGCGACGATCGAATACGTGATCGAGACGAAATTGCCTTCGGCGCTGTCGCGCTCGCGGATGCGATCGGCGCTGAGGTCGTGCACGTGACGCGCGAATACCGCATCGACTCGGCTGCGTAACGCCGGGTCGACCCGACCGACGACTTTGATCGGATAGTCGGTCGGAAAAACTAGTGGGCTTTCGGTCGAGTCGTTCATGCGCGCGAAGTGCTCACCACGGTTGCGTGGCGCACTCACGGCGATAGTCGAGGAAGGCCTGCCAAACTTTGCGCCATGCGGGACCGGGTACACCGGCGCCGACCGCCCGACCGTCGAGTTTGGTCACCGGCATCACGGCGCGACCCGACGAAGCGATCCAGATTTCTTCGGCGTTACGCAGTTCGGTTTCGGTCACGGCACGCGTTTCGCGCGCGAGGCCGATGCGGTCGGTGAGTTCCTCGACCACGCTGCGCGTGGTGCCCGGCAAAATCCAATGCGAGTCGGGCGGCGTGAGTAATTTGCCCTGCATCATGATGTGAGCGGTCGAGGTGCTACCTTCGGTGAGCAGGCCGTCGCGCAGCAAGATCGTCTCCTGGGCCCCGGCTTGCGTCGCTTCGTCACGCAACAAAACGTTCGCCAGCAAAGAAATCGACTTGATGTCGCAACGGCTCCAGCGCGTGTCGGTCGTCGTCACCGCGGCGATGCCGTTGGCGAGCGTTGCGGGCGACGGGTCGGGCAGCGGGCTGCAAAAGGCAAACACGGTCGCCGGCACCTGCGGAAAGGGCGAGTGATTCCGGCCGTATTCCGCGCCGCGTGTCACTTGTAGATAGAGCGAAGCGTGATCGGCGCCGTTCCGTTGCAACAGTTCGGCGACCAAGTCGTGCCAGCCGGCGCGATCGTGCGGGTCCGACAGTCGGATCGCCGCGAGGCTGCGCGATAGTCGATCGAAATGTGCGTCGAAACGAAACGGCCGGCCAGCATAGACGGGTATCACCTCATAAACGCCGTCGCCGAACAAAAAACCGCGGTCGAGTGGCGAAATGCGCGCCTCGCGTAGCGGTAACCACGCGCCATCGAGATGGCAGATCGGTAGCGGCTCGCTCATGAGAACCACAACGCGACGGTGTCGGTGATGCGGCGCAAGATGCTGCCGGTCGGCAAGGCTTCGGCGGTCACGAGCGGCACTCTGCTCACGACCGTTTGCCCGGCGAGTACTTGCACTTCACCGACGCGCGCGCCGGCGGCCAGCGGCGCGACGAGTTTTTGATTGACCGTCGTGACGACTTTGAGGCCCTGCGCTTCACCGCGCTTTACGAGTACTGCGACGTCGCGCTCGGGGACCAGATTCGCGACCTCGCTCGCGCCTTTGTACAGTCGCGGCTTCGAGACGATGTCGCTGCGTTTTTGCAGGACCGCGGTTTCGTATTGTGCGAAGCCGTATTCGAGCAGCGCCAGGCTCGCATCTTCGCGTTTGCGCGGTGAGCGCGCGCCGAATACGGCCGAGATCAAACGCATGCCGTTACGCTCGGCGGAACTCGCCAGGCAATATCCGGCGCTATCCGTAAAGCCCGTCTTGATGCCGTCGACGCTCGGGTCGCGCGTCAAAAGACCGTTACGATTCGGCTGGCGGATGTCGTTCCAGACGAACTCGCGCATCGAATACCATTTGTAAAACTGCGGGTGCTCACGAATCAGCGCGCGTGCGAGCGTCGATATGTCCCGCGGCGTCGTGTGCAGTTCGGCGCTCGGCAGGCCGGTCGGATTGGTGAAATTCGAATTCGTCATGCCGATGCGTTTCGCGGTTTGATTCATCATCGTCGCGAATCCTTCGACCGAACCGCCGACGCGCTCGGCGAGCGCGGTCGCCGCATCGTTGCCCGATTGCACGATCATGCCTTTGAGCAAGGTTTCGACCGGCACTTGCGTACCGACTTGCAGGAAGGTGCGCGAGCCCTCGGCGCGCCAGGCGCGTTCGCTGATGGTGACGTTGTCGGTGAGCGCGACACGACGCTCGGCGATCGCTTGGAACACGACGTACGCGGTCATCAGCTTGGTGATGCTCGCGGGCTCGACGCGCTCGTCGGGTCCCGCGCCGGTGAGCATGCGGCCGGTCGCGGCGTCGATCAGGATGAAGGCCCGGACCGGCACCGCCGGCGGCTCGGGCACGCCCGGCGTGGTCGAATTACCTTGCGCCGACGGTTCGGGCTCGGCGGGCGCGATTTTTTTGGTCTTGACGGGCGCCGTCGACTTTTGAGCTTTTGATGACTTTGCAGCCTTCGTGGCTTTGGCGGCCTTCGACTTGGTGGCCGGTGTGTGCTGCGGCGCAGCGAGTGCGACCGATGATTGCAAAACGATCGACGAGACGAGCAGCGCGACGAGGCGGCGCAAAACGGCAGTGCGTATCAAGTGATCAACCCCGGGTGAAGAATCGAAAGGATGGTGCATTGTAGCGAGCACCACCCGCCGCGCGCATCACTCGTGCGCGGGCCGCGCATCCGGAATGCCGGCGAGTCGCAGTCGCTCGATCATGTCGTCGGCCTCGAGTGCATCGTCGATGGGTCCGACGAGCACGCGATGCACGACGCGTTCGCCGATCCGTGCCTCGCGGACGCTCGCATTACCGATGCCGCTGCTGCGCAGTTTCGCAACCAAAGCGTCGGCATTGCCGGCACTACCGAACGAGCCCGCTTGCAAATAGCGCGAGCTGATCGGCAACGCTTTGGTGGGTGTCGGTGTGGGGGGCGGTTGCGGTGCGGGCATGGCCGCTGTCGTCGACGTATCAACCTGCGGGTCGAGCACGCGTAACTCGACCGGTGCGGTACCGGTGCGCAGCATGTCGAGTTTCCAGGCGGCGGTGTAAGAGAGATCGACGATGCGTTCGCCGACGAAGGGTCCGCGATCGTTGATGCGGACCACGACCGAGCGGCCGTTCTGCAAATTGGTGATGCGCGCATAGGCCGGAATCGGCAGCGTTTTATGCGCGGCGGTCATGGCGTACATGTCGTACGGTTCGCCGCTGGAGGTGCGCTCGGCGTGAAAGCCGGGCCCGTACCACGAGGCCGTGCCACGCTCGACGTAACCCTCGGCGCTGCGCAGCACGCGATAGCGCTTACCGAATACTTCATAGGTTTCGGGGTTGCCGTAACGACTGCGCGGCTCGACCCGCGGTACCGCATCCGGCACGGCCGCCGGATCGGCGGGCGGGGCCGGCACGTTGCCGCTCGGCGGTGGCAAAGGTTTGCGCGTTTCGACCCGCGGCAAGGGAATGCGTGGCCGCGGCAAAACGCTGCAACCGGCGAGCAATAACGCGCCGAGGACGACGACGCCAGGACGCAGTGTCACGACACCACGCACGCGATGCGCGATCATCGCGCCGCGTCGCTCGCTTTGGCGCTCAGCTGCATGCGTTGTGCGATGCCCGTGGCGAGATCGTGCACGGCCATGGCGTAAAGGATGCTGCGGTTATAACGCGTGATCACTTGAAAATTTTTGAAGCCGACGCGTACCCCGAGTTTTTCCGGCCCCTCGGCCGGCAGCAGCATCGCGGGCAGCGCGGCATCGAAGCTCGCATCAAGCGTGACATTGCGGCTGCGCAGCGCGCCGACCGTGTCTTTTAAGTCGAGGTTGCGCCGATCGAGTGCAGCGGCGACCTCGGCCGGCGCTTCGGCTTCGGCGAGCACGGGCGCGCCGCGTTGCCAGCCGTGTACTGCGAAATAGTTGGCGACGCTAGCGATCACGTCATCCCAATCGTCGAACAGATCGCGTCGGCCATCGCCATCACCATCGACCGCATAGTTACGGTAACTCGAGGGCATGAACTGCGGGCCGCCCATCGCCCCGGCGTACGAGCCGAGCGCGCTCTGCGGATCGATTTTTTCTTCGCGGGTCAGTAACAAAAATTGTTCGAGTTCGCTACGGAAGAATTTCGCGCGTGGCGGATAGTCGAAGCCGAGTGTCATCAACGCGTCGAGCACGCGCCACGAGCCTTTGTTGCGACCGTAGTAGGTTTCGATGCCGATGATGGCAACGATGTATTGCGGTTCAACGCCACTGCGTTGCGCGGTGCGCTCGAGCGCAACACGATGCTCGGCCCAAAAACGGGCGCCGGCGTCCATGCGTTCGGCGGTCACGAGTTTCGCCGAGTATTCGTGCCAACGCAGCACGCTTTCGGCGGGCCTACTCATGATCTCGAGGATGCGCGGCTGCTTGCGACCTTTGGCGAGCACCGCCTCGATCTCGCCCGCTGCAAAACCGCGTCGACGGGCGACGTCGGCGACGAATTCCTGCAGATCGGTGCGCGCGTCGTCGAAGCGCTCGGGCTCCGGTAAGGCGAGTGGTTTCGAGGCCGGTGGTGTCACTGTGACGGCATTCGGCGTCGCCGCGCTTGGCGTAGCAGCGGGATTGCGCGTGACGACTTTTGGAGTGGCGCAGGCGGCGAGCGACGACGCCACCACGAGCACGACGATACGCAGCGACATCAGCCGGCGAACTTCCGATTCGAGTAGAGGGACATCAGCATACCGAAGCCGGCGAGCACGGTCACCGCAGACGTGCCGCCGTAACTCACCAGCGGCAACGGCACACCGACCACCGGTAGCAAACCGCTGACCATGCCGGCATTGATGAAGACGTACACGAAAAACAGCGACGCGATACTGCCCGACAACAGTCGGGCGAAAGTGTCGCGCATCTGCGACGCGAGAAACAACGCACGCAACACGACGAACAAATACAACAAAATTAATAGTAACGCGCCGAACAGACCGAGCTCTTCGCCGACGACGGCGAAGATGAAGTCGGTCGAGCGTTCGGGCAGAAATTCGAGTTGGCCCTGCGAGCCGCGTAGATAGCCTTTACCGAACAAGCCGCCGGAGCCGATCGCGATGGTCGATTGGATGATGTGGTAACCGGCGCCCAGCGGGTCGGTCTGCGGGTCGAGGAAGGTGAGCACGCGTTGGCGTTGGTAGTCGTGCAAAAAATTCCAGCCGATCACCGCGCCGCCCACCGCGAGTGCGACCAGGCCCAAAATCACGCGCACTTGTAGACCGGCGAGCAAGATGACGATCATCCCTGAGCTCAAGATCAAAAGTCCGGTGCCGAGATCGGGTTGCGCGACCGTGAGCCCGGTCGGCACAAAGACGATGGTGGCGACCACGAGCAGCGTGCGCCAGTCGGGGGGTAGGCTGCGCTCGCGTAAGTACCACGCGCACATCATCGGCACTGCGAGTTTCATGATCTCGGAGGGCTGGAAACGGAGAAACCCGAGATCGAGCCAACGCTGCGCGCCCTTGCCGATATATCCGATCGCATCGACCACGATCAGCAGTATTAGTCCGACGACGTACAGTAACGGCGCGAGGCGCCGCAGCAATCCCGGGCGTGCTTGCGCGAATGCCAACATCAGCACGACACCGAGTGCGAGGCGTAGCGTGCCGCGCACCACCGCTTGCGGGTCGCCACCGGTCGCGCTGTACAACACGATCTGGCCGAAGATGGCGATCATGGCGAGGCCCGTCAAAAGTGGGCCGTCGAGACGGAACGCGCCGAGTACGCTCACGGTGCGCGCGAAGGTGCGTTGGGCGGTGCTGTCGACTTCTTGGCGCAGCATCATTCCTCCGAACTGTCGCCGGCCGCAGCGGCCGCTGCGTTCCCGTTAGTCGGGAATTTACGCAGTAAATAAGCGTCCATCACCAAACGCGCGATCGGTGCTGCAGTGCCGCTACCACTGCGGCCGTTTTCGACCAGCACGGCCACGGCGATCTTCGGTGCCTCGACCGGTGCAAAGGCGATGAACCAAGCGTGATCGCGCATGCGTTCGCTGATCGCGCCTTCGTCGTATTTGGCATTTTGCGCGATCGAGAAGACTTGTGCGGTGCCGGTTTTGCCGGCGATCGAATACGGCGCCCCAGCCGCCGAACGTGAAGCCGTGCCGCCGTGCGTGACGGCGAACATGCCGGCGATGGCGAGATCCCAATTTTTGGCGTCACCGACCTCGGGCCCCGCCGACATTTTCGGGGCGACGGGTGCCATTTTGCGCGTCGTGGGATCGCGCAGACTGCGCACCAAACGCGGTTGCACACTCGTACCGCGCAGGCTGATGATGCCGGCCATGTGCGCGAGCTGTAGCGGCGTGGTGGTCATGTAGCCTTGACCGATGCCCAGTATCACCGTCTCGCCCGGAAACCACACTTGTGCACGACGACTTTTGAAGGCACCGCGTTTCCACTCGGGCGAGGGTACTAGACCAGTTTTCTCACCTGCGATGTCGATGCCGGTGCGCGCACCGAGGCCGAAGCTGCCGAGAAAATCCGATAGTCGTTGGACGCCCAAGCGCGTGGCGAGTTCGTAAAAATACACGTCGCAAGATTGGGCGATGGCGCTGACGAGATCGACCCGACCGTGGCCCTTCGGACGCCAATCACGAAAGCGGTGCGTGCTGTTCGGCAAGCTGAAGCCGCCCGAGCAAAAAGTCGCATCGAGCGGATTGAGGACGCCATGTTTGAGTCCTGCGAGCGCGACCACCGGCTTGATCGTCGAGCCGGGCGGGTAAACGCCGCGTACGGCGCGATTGAACAACGGTCGATCCGGGTTTTCATTGAGGCCGTTGAACTCGGCGCGCGTCAGACCGCGCGCGAACATGTTCGGATCGAAGCCTGGTCGACTGACAAGCGCCAGCACGTCGCCCGTGTTGGGATCGAGCGCGACGACCGCCGCGCGCTGATTCCACACGGCTTGCTCGGCCGCGCGCTGCACCTCAAGATCGAGTGTCAAAAAAAGATCGGTGCCGGGTTTGCCCTCTTTGACGCCGGTTTGTACTTCGATCGCGCCGACGCGATCGACAGATCGACCGCGGGCGTTGACGAGTATCTCGCGTGAGCCGTTACGACCGCGCAGCGCATCCTCGTACGCGGCCTCGATGCCGATCTTGCCGATCGTGGAGTTGCCGGCGTATTCGGCGAGATCAATGCGCTCGAGATCGGCGGCCGATATCGCGCCCACGTGTCCCAATGCGTGCACGGCGATCTCGCCCTGCGGATAAAAACGCGCGAGGCGCGTGCGGATGTCGACGCCGGGAAATTCGAAGCGATGCACCGCGAAGCGCGCCATTTCTTCGTCGTTCAAGTGCAAACGAATCGGTACGCTGTCGAACGGGCGACTCGAGCGCACGATCCGACGAACGTCGTCGGTTTCCTCTTGAGCGAACAAACCGATTTCGACGAGGCCGCGCAGCGTCGCATCAAGGTCGCGCACCTGCTCGGGTACCAGCTCGAGTTGGTAAGCGGGACGATTCTCGGCGAGGATCACGCCGTTACGGTCGTAGATGATGCCGCGCGGCGCCGGTAACGGTTCGGTGCGGACGCGATTGCCTTGCGAGAGTTCGCTGTAGTGTTCGTACTGCACCACTTGCAGCCACACGAGTCGCGCGAACAGCGCAAGCGTCAGCACGCACACTAGTACCGATGCGGCCACCGAGCGTTGTTCGAATAGACGCTGCTCGCGCCAAAAATCTTTGATGCGGCCGCGGATGCTCATCGCTGCGCGTGAGTATCACCGCGTTCGAGTAGCCAGGCGACTAGCGGCCACGCGACCGTGCCGGACAGCACCGGCAACCAGCGACTCCAGTTGCCGGTCGGTTGACCGGTCCAGCCGTCGATCAACCAGACGACGAACTCCCAAGCGACGAGGCTCGCGAACACGAACAAGCCCTGCTGAAAAGGTGTTTGGTTGCGGATCAAAAGATGTTGGCGCACGCCGACGTAGGCGACGAGCGTGGTGGCGAGCGCGTATTGGCCGAACAGCGCACCGCGATAGACGTCGAGCGCGAGGCCCGCCAAAAATCCGCTGCCGATGCCGCCGATGCCCGGTGCGCGCAGCGACCAGTAGACGACGGCGAGCACCAGTAGCGGTGGCCGCACGACATCGAGCGCGGTTGGCAGCGGTATCGATTGCAACACGAACGCGATCAGCATGACGAACGCCGCGCGCATGCGCCCCTGGCGCGGCAGTTTCATCGTGCCGGCTCCGGCTCGGTCACCGGCAATTTGCGCGCGTCCGGATCGCCGCCTCGTTCGGCGCGCGGTTTGCCGCCGGTCGCCGGGTGTGCGGCGCGTGGCCAAATGAACGACACGATGCGATCACGATCGAATGCCGCATAGGCACGGGCGCGCACCTGCGCGAGTGGTGAGTTGCCGTCGCGTCGCACTTCGGTGATCTCCGCGACCGGAATTCCGGCGGGGAATACGCCGCCGAGTCCCGAGGTGATCAATTGATCGCCGGCGCGAACGTCGGTTTGCAGTGGCAAGTACGGCAGCGACAGCAAGCCCGATTCGCCACTGCCGAGCGCGAGCGTACGCACGCCGGTGCGCGTCAGCTGCACCGGCACGGCGTGCTCCGGATCGGACAGCAAAATGATTTCCGTGCTCCACGGACCGACGCGCAAACTTTGACCGATCAAACCCGCGCCGGCGATCACCGCTTGGCCTTCGAACACGCCGTTCACTGCGCCGCGATCGACGGTGAGACGTTGTTTGAGGCTCGTGGTTTCGCTACCGATGACGTCGGCGGGCAGCCATTGCTCGACGACATCGGTCGCGCCGGTGGCGAGTGCGCGCAACTCGGCGTTGTCGCGTTCGAGTCGTGCGCGTTGCATCGCGAGCAATTGCAGTTTGCGATTCTCGTCGCGCAGCGCGCGGTTCTCCGCTTGCAGCGCGGCACGCTCTTCAAAGATTTCGCGCGTGAAGCGCCACGCCGCCGAGGGCGAGCTCAGTGCAAGTTCGAGTGGATAAGCAGTGGCGCGCAGCCCGTAACGTACTGATTCGAGCCAGCCGCCGCGCTGATCAAAAAACATCAGCGCAACGCAAGCCGCCGCGTAGCCGACGAAGCGCAGGTCGATGGGAGCGCTGCGCTGGGAGAGATAGCGTTTACCGCTCGCGAAAGCCGCCACGGTCGTCCGGGCGTTACTCGAGACCGAAGCTGCCGGGGCCGAGCTCGTCCATCAACTCGAGGATGCGACCGCCACCGCGTGCGACGCAGGTGAGGGGATCTTCGGCGATGACGACCGGCAATCCGGTTTCTTCGGTGATGAGTTTGTCGATGTCGCGCAGCAACGCACCGCCACCCGTGACGACGATGCCGCGATCGGCGACGTCCGCGCCGAGTTCCGGCGGCGTTTGTTCGAGCGCTTGTTTCACTGCGCCGATGATGCCTTGTAATGGTTCTTGCAACGCTTCGAGGATTTCGTTGCTGTTGAGGACGAACGAGCGCGGCACGCCTTCGGAAAGGTTACGACCTTTGACCGACATTTCGCGCACGGTTTGTCCGGGGTAGGCGGAGCCGATTTCGATTTTGATGCGCTCGGCAGTGGTTTCGCCGATCAGGATGCCGTAGTTGCGTCGCACGTAGTTCACGATCGCTTCGTCGAAACGATCGCCACCGATGCGCACCGAGTTCGCGTAGACGATGCCGTTCAAGGAAATCACGGCGATTTCGGACGTACCGCCGCCGATGTCGATGACCATCGAGCCGCGCGCTTCTTGCACGGGCAACCCGGCGCCGACGGCCGCCGCCATCGGTTCGCTGACGATGGCGACCGTGCGCGCGCCCGCACCTTCGGCCGACTCGCGAATCGCGCGGCGCTCGACTTGCGTCGAGCCGACCGGCACGCACACCAACACGCGCGGCGAGGGCTTCAGCAGGCGGTTGTCGTGCACCTTACCGATGAAGTACTGCAGCATCTTCTCGGTGTAGGTGAAGTCGGCGATCACGCCGTCTTTGAGTGGGCGCACCGCGGTGATGTGACCGGGCGTGCGACCGAGCATGTTCTTCGCTTCGGCGCCCACCGCGACGATGACCTTGCCGCCGCGGCCGTATTCTTCTTGCAACGCGACCACTGAAGGCTCGTTCAAGACGATGCCGCGGTCGCGCACGTAGATGAGCGTGTTCGCCGTGCCGAGGTCGATCGAAAGGTCGCTAGAAAAATAGCCGCGCAGGCGCTTGAACATCGGGGCTTCCGGCTGCGAATAGGCAGGAAAAACAGGGACTGCGTAGCCTATCAACCCCCAAGACCTTCCACAAGGCGACGGTGTATCATTGCGGCGATGAGCCTCACCCGCAAAGACATCGAAAACATCGCGCGTCTTGCGCGACTCGAGCTTGCCGAGACCGAGATTCCGGTCTACGTCGACTCGCTTTCCAAGATCCTCGACTTCGTCGGCGAACTTGAGCGCGCACCGACCGATGGCATCACGCCGATGGCGCACCCGATGCCGGGTCTCGCGCAGCGGTTGCGCGCCGACGAGGTCACCGAGACCGACGCGCACCAGCGCTATCAGCGCAATGCACCGCAGGTCGAGGCGGGTCTATACCTCGTCCCCAAGGTGATCGAATGACCGCTCCGGCGCTGCCCGCAACCACCGTCGCCGGTCTCGCGCGCGGCCTCGCCGCCGGGCGCTGGTCGAGCGTTGAACTGACGCAAGCATATTTGGCGCGGGTCACTGCCTCGCAATCCGAATTGAACGCGTTCGTCACCGTCACCGCCGAGGCGGCGTTGGCCGCTGCGGCGGCGGCCGATGCCGCGCGTGCGGCAGGCAAGGCGAGCGCGCTGACCGGCGTGCCGATCGCGCACAAAGATATTTTTTGCACGCGCGACGTGCTCACAACTTGCGGCTCGAAGATGCTCGCGAATTTCGTCTCGCCGTACGACGCGACGGTGGTGGCTAAACTCGCCGCGGCGGGCACCGTGAATCTCGGCAAACTCAACATGGACGAGTTCGCGATGGGCTCGTCGAACGAGACTAGTTTCTTTGGTCCGGTGCGTAACCCTTGGGATATCAAACGCGTGCCCGGTGGTTCGTCCGGTGGCTCGGCGGCGGCGGTTGCCGCGCGCATCGCACCGGCGGCGACCGCGACCGACACCGGTGGCTCGATTCGTCAACCGGCGGCGCTCTGTGGGGTCACCGGCATCAAACCGACTTACGGTCGCGTCAGTCGATACGGCATGATCGCGTTCGCTTCCAGCCTCGATCAGGCCGGCCTCATCACCGTCAGCGCCGAAGACGCAGCGATGCTGCTCGGCGCGATGTCGGGTTTCGATCCGCGCGATTCGACCAGCGTCGATCGTGAAGTGCCCGATTACGTCGCTGCGCTCGATGCGCCGCTCGCCGGGCTCAAAATCGGTCTCGTGCGCGAATTCTTCGAAAAAGGTCTCGACGCACAGTGCGAGCAGCGTATTCGCGAAGCGATCGCCGTCTACGAAAAACTCGGCGCGAGCGTGCGCGAGGTGAGTTGCCCCAACTTGCCCTTGTCGGTACCCACCTATTACGTCGTCGCGCCAGCCGAATGTTCGTCGAATCTTGCACGCTTCGACGGCGTGCGTTTCGGTCATCGCTGTGAGTCGCCGCGTAATTTGAACGATCTGTATTCACGTTCGCGCGGCGAGGGCTTTGGTGCCGAGGTGAAGCGCCGCATCATGACCGGCACGTATGTGCTGTCGGCCGGTTACTACGACGCCTACTACATCAAAGCGCAGCGGGTGCGTCAGTTGATCAGCGCGGATTTCGCACGTGCGTTCGAATCGGTCGACCTGCTGCTCGGTCCGACGTCGCCGACCACCGCCTTCGAGATCGGCGCGAAGGTCGACGATCCGATCACTATGTACCTCAACGACATCTACACCATCGGCGCGAACCTCGCCGGCTTGCCGGGTATGTCGATTCCAGTGGGTTTTGCCGACGGTTTGCCGGTCGGCCTGCAACTCGTCGGCCCGCATTTCTCCGAGGCGCGAATGTTGAATGCGGCGCATCGCTATCAACTCGAGACCGACTGGCACTTGCGCGTGCCGGCCGCCTACGCTTGAGGTGAATGCGATGGAATGGGAAACCGTCATCGGCCTCGAAATTCACGCGCAGCTCGCCACGCGCTCCAAAATATTCTCGAGCTCCGCCACCGCGTACGGTGCCGCGCCCAACACGCAAGCGAATCTTGTCGACCTCGGCTATCCGGGCGTGTTGCCGGTGCTCAATGCCGAAGCCGTGCGCATGGCCGTGCGTTTCGGTCTGGCGATCGGCGCGCGGATCGCGCGCCACTCGGTCTTCGCACGTAAGAACTATTTTTATCCCGACTTGCCGAAGGGCTATCAAATCAGTCAGTACGAACTGCCGATCGTCGCCGAGGGCGCGCTCGAGATCGTGCTCGACGACGGCACGCGTAAGCGCGTCGGTATCACGCGGGCGCACCTCGAAGAAGACGCTGGCAAGTCCTTGCACGAGGGTCTGCCCGGCGTCAGTGGCATCGACCTCAATCGCGCCGGTACGCCGTTGATCGAAATCGTCAGCGAACCGGATTTGCGTTCCGCAAAAGAGGCCGTCGCGTACATGAAGAAAGTGCACACGCTGGTGCGCTATCTCGAAATCTGCGACGGCAACATGCAGGAAGGTTCGTTCCGTTGCGATGCGAACGTCTCGGTGCGACCGAAGGGTCAAGAAAAATTCGGCACTCGCGCCGAAATCAAAAACTTAAACTCGTTCCGCTTCGTCGAGAAGGCGATCAACTACGAAATCGAGCGCCAGATCGAGTTGATCGAGAGTGGCGGCAAGGTGGTGCAGGAGACGCGGCTCTACGATCCGGATAAGGGTGAGACCCGGTCGATGCGCTCCAAAGAAGAAGCGAACGACTACCGCTATTTCCCCGATCCCGATTTGTTGCCGGTCGAACTCGACGAGTCGTTCATCGACGTCGTGCGCGCTGCTTTACCGGAATTGCCCGATGAAAAAGCGGCGCGCTTCGTGCGCGAATATCAGCTGCCAGAATACGATGCTGGCGTGCTCACCGCGAGTCGCGAGCTGGGCGCGTTCTACGAAGAAGTCGTGCGCCGCGTCGGCAGCGAGCCGAAGTTGTGCGCAAACTGGGTGATGGGTGATCTGGCCGCGTTCCTCAACAAAGACAATCTCGAGATCGGCAACTCGAAAGTCGATGCAGCCGGCCTCGCGTTGCTGGTCGCGCGCATCGTCGATCAGACGATCTCGGGCAAGATCGCCAAAGACGTGTTCGAGGCGATGTGGGAGTCGGGCGAGAGCGCCGATGCCATCATCGAACGCAAAGGCCTGCGCCAGATCACCGACACTTCGGCGATCGAGCGGGCGATCGAAGAGGTCATGAGCAAAAATCCCGGACAGCTCGCCGACTATCGATCCGGCAAAGATAAATTGTTCGGTTTCTTCGTTGGCCAGGTCATGAAGGCGACCGGCGGCAAAGCCAATCCCGCGCAACTCAACGAACTTTTGAAACAGAAGCTCGCGGGTTGACCGTGAGTGCGAGCGCGTCGGATTGGGTTCGGCGTTTCGCCGTCGAGCACCGCGAAGTGCGCGGACAGCTCGTTCGTCTGGGGCCGGCGTGGCTCGCCTTGCGGGAGCACGGCGACTATCCGAAGCCGGTGCGCGCGCTGCTCGGCGAGGCCGTGGCTGCGACCGTGCTACTCGCCTCGACGCTCAAATTCGAAGGTGAATTGACGCTGCAGTTGCAGGGCGATGGCGCAGTGCGCTTGTTGGTGGCGCAATGCACCCACGATTTTCGTGTGCGCGCCGTGGCGCGTTTCGATCGCGAGCGGCTCGCCGAAGATTTCGCGACGCTCGCAGGCCAGGGCAGCATCGCCGTCACCATCGAGTCGGGGCGGCTGCAATCGCGCTATCAAGGCGTGGTGCCGATCGACGGCGATTCGCTCGCCTGCTCGCTCGAGTATTACTTCGAGAACTCCGAGCAATTGCCGACGCGCGTGCGACTCGCGGCCGATGCCGCCGGCGCTGCGGGGCTGTTGGTGCAGCGCATGCCACAACAAG